>JBFYMH010000145.1:0-4724 GCA_041305005.1 Thermoplasmatales archaeon
ATGCTTTTTGATTATTTTGAGGACGAATGGGCAGATGTTAGTGTTAGTAGTGAACCTTTGGCAGGAGCAACATCTTCTGAGGTTTCACAAACTCAATCCAGTGTGTTACCATCAAACAATCTGAATGTTATAAGCCGACCGAATCTTCATCAATTAGTATCTTTCTCTGCTAAAATAAGTCCACTCAACAATTAATCATCTCTCCATTTTTCTTTTTTAAATACGGCATTTGTCGCCAAAATTAATAAGAGTGATTCCATTTCCCGTTGGGGAAGAAATTGATGGACCATCTATTCAATGCTAAGATGGAGACGCTGACGCGTGATAAAATCAGAGAGTTGCAACTGAAGCGTTTAAAGCAGACTGTGAAACTGGTTTATGATAATGTCCCTTTTTACAAGAAGAAATTCAAAGAACTTAAAATAAAACCTGAAGACATTAAAACTCTTGACGATGTGCGCAAGTTGCCGTTTACAACTAAGAACGATTTACGCGATAACGCTCCTTTCGGCATGATGGCTACATCTCTTGATAACTGCATTGAGCTGCATGCATCATCTGGTACAACGGGTATTCCTGTTACTGTTTGTTATACGCCTGGTGATATCGAGGTTTGGTCTGAGGTTATGGCTCGTTGTCTTTCTATGTCTGGTTTGACTAAGAAGGATGTTTTCCAGAATCCTATACCCTATGGTACTTTTACTGGTGCTTTTGGTTTTCATTATGGTGCTCAGAAAGTTGGTGCTCTAGTTATTCCATCTGGCATGGGGCAGTCTGAGCGTCAGATAAAATTGATGGAGTACTATGGAACCACATTTATTTCAGGTGTTGCATCCTATGCATTACGACTTGGCCAGGTTGCACATGAAATTGGTATAGACCCAAAAAAACTCAAGGTACGAGCTGGCCTTTTTGGAGCGGAGATGTTTACAAAAGGGCTAAAGCAGCGAATTATTGAGGCATGGGACATGGATGTTCATGATATTTATGGTCTCACTGAAATGTGTGGCCCTGGTGTTTCAACTGATTGTGACCAGCATAATGGTTTGCATCTCTGGGAGGATCATTTTCTCATAGAATGTGTTGACCCGAAAACTCTGGAGCCGGTTGGTCTAGAGGAGGAGGGAGAGATTGTTCTTACTACTCTTACTAAGGAGGGTATGCCTCTTCTTAGATATAGGACGAGGGATATTGCTAAAATTTTTGATGTAAAGAAATGCGATTGTGGTAGAACCCATGTGAAACATTCCACTATTAAAGGCCGTAGTGATGACATGGTGATTATACGTGGTACAAATATTTATCCCGGGCAGATCGAGTCTGTTTTGATGAAGCATCCTGGAGTTGGTAGTAACTGGCGTATGGTTTTAACAACTGAGGATGGTAATGATGGTTTGATTGTTGAGGTTGAGAGTAAAAAACAGTTGACCCAGATTGATGCAATTAATATGGAGAAGATGTTGGAGAATGAGATAAAAACTGTGATTGTTTTTACTCCAACGGTGAAGGTTTTACCACCCAATGGTATTCCTGAGACTGGTTTGAAGGCAAAACGTGTTGTTGATAACAGGAAGAAAGATTGATTATGAAAGAAATTATCGAAAAGATGACTAAGAAAAGCGGGCCTCTTGCGGAGAACGAGGTAAAGGATCTTTTGCGAACATACGGTATTTCCACAACTAAATATGTCGTTGTTAAAAACGAAGCAGATCTAAATAAAATAAAATTGAAATTCCCTGTTGCTCTGAAAGTATGTTCAAACAAAATTTTGCATAAAACAGATGTCGGTGGTGTTAAACTTAACATAAAAGATATGGCTGAGCTTAAACATGCTTTCAATGATTTTCGTAAGAAGTTCCCAAAAGAGGATTTACTTGTTGACCAGATGGCAGAGAAAGGTGTTGAGATCATTATAGGTCTTGTCCAGGATCCAACATTTGGTATGTCTATAATGTTTGGTGCTGGTGGGATTTTTACTGAGCTTTACAAGGATGTGACGTTTCGTGTTATACCGCTTCAAAGTTTCGATGCAGAGGATATGGTGGAAGAAATCAAAGGAAAAGCACTCTTGGAAGGATTCCGAGGTATGAAGGCTAACAAGAAATTGGTGATAGATCTTATTAACAAAGTTGGTAAAATCGGCGAGGATCTAATCGATCGCATTGATGAGATGGATTTAAATCCGGTTTTTGTTTACGAGAAGGGTTATTGTGTTGTTGACGCGAAAATGATACTTAAGCAAGGTGTTTGAAATGGTTGAAAAGGATTTTAAAGTTAAAGATATGAATGAGGCTGAGTTTGGTAGAAAAGAACTAGACATCGCTGAGACAGAGATGCCTGGTCTCATGGCAATTAGGAGGAAATATGGTTCTAAGAAGCCTTTGAGGGGTGCCAGGATCACTGGTTCTCTGCATATGACGATTCAGACTGCTGTTCTCATTGAGACTCTTCAGGAGTTGGGTGCTAGTGTTAGATGGGCTAGCTGCAATATTTATTCCACGCAGGATCATGCTGCTGCAGCTATAGCTAAAAAAGGCGTTCCTGTTTTTGCTTGGAAGGGCGAGAATCTTAAGGATTATTGGTGGTGTACGCAGAAGGCTCTTGATTTTGGTAACGGTAAAGGTCCTCAGTTGATTGTTGATGATGGCGGTGATGCTACTTTGATGGTTCACATGGGTTATGATGTTGAGGAGAACCCAAAATTGCTTGACAAGGATTATTCAAAAGAGGGCGAGGATTTCAGGGAGTTGATGCTTTGTTTGAAGGATATTTATAGTAAGGATCCGGGTCGGTGGCATAGGGTTGTTAAGGATATTAAGGGTGTTTCCGAGGAGACCACAACCGGTGTTCATAGGCTTTATCAGATGATGGAGAAGAAGACGCTTTTGTTCCCTGCTTTTAATGTTAACGATTCTGTTACCAAGTCAAAATTTGATAACCTGTATGGTTGCAGGGAGAGTCTTGCTGATGGTATTAAGCGCGGTACAGATGTGATGGTTGCTGGTAAGGTTGTTGTTGTCTGTGGCTATGGTGATGTTGGTAAGGGTTGCGCCCAGTCTATGAGGGGTTTTGGTGCTCGTGTTATTGTTACAGAGGTTGATCCGATTTGTGCTCTGCAGGCAGCTATGGAGGGTTACGAAGTTAAAAGAATTGAGGATGCTGTTGATTTCGCCGATATTTTTGTTACAGCAACAGGCAACATGGACATTATCAGAATTGATCATATGGAAAAGATGAAGGATAGCGCTATCGTCTGTAACATTGGTCATTTTGATAATGAGATTCAGATGAATAAACTTGAGAAGTATCCTGGGATTAAGGAGTTAAATATTAAGCCGCAAGTTGATAAGTTCATTTTCCCCGATGGACATTGCATAATCGTTCTTTCTCGCGGTAGACTTGTTAATCTTGGTAATGCTACTGGTCATCCTAGTTTTGTCATGAGCAATAGTTTTACTAATCAGTGTCTTGCTCAGATGGAGTTGTGGAACAAAAAACACGATATTGGTGTGTATATGCTTCCTAAGATTCTTGATGAAGAGGTTGCGAGGTTGCATTTGGATAAGTTGGGGGTGAAATTGACTAAGTTGACGAAGGAGCAGGCAGAGTATATTGGTGTCAAGATTGAGGGACCATATAAATCAGATTATTATAGATATTAAGGGGTGGGTTTCTATAGAAACCCTAGGTCTTTCAATATCTCTCTCCATAGAACTGAGAGTTCCTCAATTCTATAATCATTTATTACGTTTGACATGATATAATATTTGTAACTAATGTTATTTAACATTGTCGATTTATTTTTCGACTATTGACGACAATAAGTGTAATAAAAATAAAATTAAACAAAAAAGGATGTAAAAAGATGATAACATTAATAGGAACAGGACACGTGTTTGATCTTTCTTCAGCACTTCTCAAGATATTTGATGAAAAAAACCCCGAGGTCATATGTGTTGAGTTAGATGCTCAGAGGTATAACGCTTTGATGATGAGAGCATCTGATCCTGAGAAATACAAAACCCATAGCAAGAATCTACCAATTGTTTACAAGCTTTTAGCCAGATTTCAGGATAGTATGGCTGAGAAGTATGGCGTGACTGCTGGTGAGGAGATGCTAACAGCGATTAACTACGCAGGGAGCCACCAGTTACCTGTGGAGTTCATTGATATGAATGCCCAGGTTCTTTTCACAAAGATGCTGAAATCAATGAAGTTCTCTGAGAGAATCAAACTGTTTCTGACTGGCATCGGTGGGTTTTTCATAAGCAAAGGACGTGTTGAAAAAGAGTTGGATAAATTTGAGGATGACCTTGACAAGTATATCGCAGAGATAGGCGAGAAGTTCCCAACTATAAAACGGGTTTTGATTGATGAGCGCAATGAACATATGGCACAAAGATTAGTTGATGTTAGTCAGCGTTTCAATAACGTCTTAACATTGGTTGGCGATGGTCATATACCTGGTGTTACTAAATTATTGAATGATAAAAACGTGGTTTTTGAGACCGTGAGACTAAGCGAGTTGCGTAACCATAAAGCAGCAGAGGTTGCTTCTGCTTCCATGTCTTTTAACATTAATTATAAGGAGTACAAATGAAAAGATTATTTTTCTGCCAAGTTTTAAAAAACCACTGTTTATGTTGTCATTGATATATTTGGGCCTGTAGCCTAGCCTGGATTGGGCGGCAGTTTCCTAAGCTGCAGATCGCGGGTTCGAATCC
>JBFYMH010000146.1:0-3163 GCA_041305005.1 Thermoplasmatales archaeon
ATTTCAGCAATTATGATGAATTTGAAGAATGTATTCAGTATTTCCTGAAAAACTCTGAAAAACGTGATATAATGGCTCACAATGGAAAAAAATATGTTATCAGGAACTATAGCTGGGAAACAGTTATAAGGAGATATAAAAAAATATTAGATGTGGTCTAAAATGGAAATTCATCAGATATTACCAACAATATCTCCAGGAGATGCAATTGGAAATGAAGTGTTACTTATAAGGGAGATCTTAAAAAGCTGGGGGTATGAATCAGAGATATTTGCACAGAATATACATGAATCAATCGATTGCGCTAACTTTTATTTAGAGCACAAAAAAAGATCATCCAAAAACAATGTTTTGATTTATCACCTGTCCATCGGCTCAGATGTTTCAAAATACGTCATGAAATCACCTGACAGAAAGATACTTCTGTATCACAACATCACTCCTCCGCATTTTTTCTATGCCATTAATGATAACCTTGCATTGATTTTGGGGCATGGACGCAACGAATTGAAAATGCTGGCAGAAAAAACAGATGTAGCTTTGGGTGATTCTGAATATAATCGCCTTGAGCTTGAAGAAAATGGATATAAAGAAACAGGAGTCTTACCATTATTGATTGATTTTTCAAAGTATGATATACATAACACAAAAATTATTGATAAATATGATGACAACTGGACTAATATTCTATTCGTTGGCAGAATATCACCAAACAAAAAACAGGATGATATAATTAAATGTTTTTATTACTATAAAGCGATAAATCCGAATTCAAGGCTCTTCCTAATTGGCGGATTCAATGGTTGTGAAAGATATTACAACTATTTAGAGAATTTGACTGAGGACTTGGGAATAAAAGATGTGTACCTGCTTGGAATGGTTGATTTTGCTGACCTTATAGCGTATTACATGCTCTCAGATGTATTTGTGTGTATGAGCGAACATGAAGGATTTAATGTCCCATTGATAGAAAGTATGCATTTTGGAGTTCCAATTATTGCATATAACTCAACAGCTATACCTTATACAATGGGCGAAGCTGGTATTTTGGTAAACAGGAAATGCTATCCGGAAATAGCCGAAATGATCAATTTGATTGTCACGGACGAAAAGCTCCGGGATAAAATAATCAAAAAACAGAATATCAGACTGAATGACTTTAGTTATGAAAAAGCAATGGATCGTTTCAAAGAACAGCTAAACAGGGTGATCCACAAATTATAAACAGAAATAACGGTGATTCTAGAATCCATTTTTATCAAAAGTTGAAAACCCTAATATGGATATAAAAACAGAAAGAACATGTAAAATAGATTTGTAGTCTAAAGAAATTAATAAGACGGGAGTGCCGAGCTGCCCCACATACTATAAATCGTAAACCTTGCTATGAAATACAAATGATAGAGCTTATTGATTTCGCATAGATAGTATTATAACAAAACAGAGTGCAACAAAATATTGTTAGGGTGATGTACAATGGAATCTAAGGAGTTACATATTTCCGAGGTATTTACTTTGGATGAAATTGAAAAAATATATGAGAAATCAATATTGAAGCAAGAATTTTACAATCTCGATTATGCAAATGAATGGGTAGAATATTCTGGACCATCTAAAGAAATGGCCAATTACATAAAAACTACATTTGCGCCGAAAAAAGTATTAGATGTAGGTTGTGGAATTGGTAAACTTGTTGATGAATTAAGAAAATTAGATATTGATGCTTATGGGGTCGAATTTAGTAAAGATTTCATAAACGTATCTCCTTGCAAAGATTATATTTATGAAGGGAATATTTTTGATTTAAACAGAATATTTGAAGAGAACTCTTTTGATGTTGTAATTTGCATGGAAGTCCTGGAACATATCCCTCCAACAAAGCTAAATTTCGCAATTCAAAACTTAAAAAGAATAACGATAAAAAATTTAGTTATAACAATACCTAGCTTTGGTCCAGATAGGCATGGTTATTATGGTCTGCCTTTGAACGAAAAATGTTGGTTGAAAGATGCAAAAGAAAATGTTCCTTTCAAAAATCTGGTTGTAGACCAAAATAATATACCGGACCTAGGTCATATATCTCTTGCAACTTATAAGTGGTGGTCATTGAAATTTTTAAAAAATGGTTTGATCAGAAATCCAGGCTATGAGTTGAAAGGTTATGAAAGTCATGAGTTTTTAAAATACAGATGGAATGCATATGTGCTTTCCAAACTTGCAGAAGAAAAAATAGAAACCCGTGAGGATAATTTCTATTGTGAAAATTTATTTTCTGTAGAAGATTGGGGTGATGAAATTGGAAATGTCAGGTGGACCCAGGAAAAATTTGAATTAGCACTCACTGTAACAAAAGAAACAGAGCATCTATTCCTAAAAATGTATTCTGGTCCAAAAGAGATAGTCTACGATCGCAGTATTGAAATAAAAGTTTGTAAACTACATGAAAATAAAGACTTGAAATTATTTTTAGAGGAATGTCAGGTAAGATCACTTGTTATTGAACCTGATACTTGGTATGACATACCCTTCGACATAAAAGGTAATCCTTTTGATATTTTCATTTTGAAGTGTGAAGTTAGCGAGAGTTTCATTCCGAATTATTTATTTAATAGTGGAGATTACAGAAAACTGGGAATTGCAATCAAATCTTTTGGAGCAGAATAATGAATAAAAGCTTGCTTAAATCCGAAAGATACAAGAACAAAAAAATAGCATTTGTCGTTCAACGCTATGGTTTAGACGTGAATGGGGGAGCTGAATTTCATTGCAGATTGATTGCAGAACGTATGGCTAAATATTTTGATGCGGAGATTCTTACCACGTGTGCAGTAGATTATATGACCTGGAAAAACGAGTATGTTGCAGGAGTGGAGGAACTGAACGGATTGAAAATCCGAAGATTCCCCGTAGATTTTCCAAGGGACGTTTCTAAGTTCAACAAATTCTCTTCAACTATCTTTGGGAGAAAACACAGTGAAGCTGATGAAATTGAATGGATGAAACTGCAGGGGCCATACTCAACTCAATTATTTGATCATATAGAAAAAAGTAAAAAAGACTATGATTATTTTATCTTTTTTACATACTTGTATTGTACTACTTTTTTTGGTTTACCTCTTGTGAAAGATAAAGCGATATTAGTACCAACTGCTCATGATGAACC
>JBFYMH010000147.1:0-2663 GCA_041305005.1 Thermoplasmatales archaeon
TTGCTAATAAGATTTCTATGTTTTCCTTAGGATAATCTAGTGATAACAAGGAATCCAAACACTGCGCAAGAGTTTTCTCCTCATTAAGAATCGGAATAATAAATGAAACTTTTGGATAGTACTCTGTCATTGAATTTAGAAAACAACAAAACATATTTAACATTAATCAATAGTACGTAAAATAATGCAAAAGAATGGCACCAACCAACTTGCACAACAAATAATCGACTTCTATAATGAATATGATCTACGAGTCTCAGGAAAAATAAACAACCAGACTGCATACCAACTAATTGAAACCATCGAGAAAAAATTTAATACAGATAAAATAACCTTAACAGACGGAACACGACTTTGGAACCTAATAAGAGTATTTCTATATTCAAACTATCAAACGTTAGGTGAAAAAAACAAAGAGGAAAAAATCAGTGAAAACAAGATAAAATCCATTTTATCATTAATTAAAGAAAGTTTTACACCGTTGAAGATTAACCAAAAAATACCTGTATGCGGTTTTTCAAGCGGAGAAAGCAGAAAACTCTACAAAAATACATACTACGATATTTACCTAGATCCGCTCCATGATATACTAAATGATAATCTAACAGTTTTTGAATGGCCAGAAACCACAGGATACAGAAGAAAATACGATAAAACAGTTTATTCAAAAAACTATGTTCCAATGCACATACCAATCTACACAAAAACATTTTGGGAATTAATTTTCTACAGAGTAACAGGCCACCGTAATTTTTCAATAAAATCAGAAAAAATACTTCACGATATTATACAGTTCGTAAGCGATACAGCATCTGTAGACAAAGAACAACTCACAAAAGATATTTATGATTTCATCACAGTATTTGTATACATCAAACAGTTTCTGAAGAACATTCTAGAAGAAATATCACCAAAAGCAGTTCTAATAAGATGTGGATATGGTAGATTTCCCATGGCTCTATCACAAGCATGTCGTCAACTTAGGATACAATCAATTGAGTTGCAACATGGTTTAATAACCGCTTATTTACCAGCATACAGAAGAACAACACCCACCGAGAATAAAGATTGTATACCAGAATATTTACTTACTCAGGGTGAAATATATACTGAAATGGTGAAAAACGGTAACCTTTTTGATAAAAACAAAGTCATAACAACAGGATTCCCATTTCTTGAGAATAACCTAAAAGAGAGCAAAAAAATTGATACAAATCTGAAAGAATTATCTTCTTCATTCGAAAAGAAGATACTTTTTACATCCCAGTGGATTGTATCCTCAGAAATTAAAGAATTTGTAATAAAAGTAGCAGAACAACTCCAAAATACTGATGTCGGCATTCTTTTCAAACCGCATCCATATGACAAAACAGATTATTCAAAATTGAGTAAATACCCAAATATCATTCCAATAAATAAATACGAAGACACTTTCAAACTATTCACAATCGCTGACATTCATTCAACAGTGTACTCAACCAGCGGTTTAGAAGCAATGGCATTCGGGGTACCAAATATTTTCGTAGATATCTACAATATGACAAACATAAAAGATACATTATACGTTGTTTCATCACCAAATCAATTTATCCAATCAGTGAAACATATATTAACTAACTATGAAGACGCATCTAAAGAAACACTCGCTATCGCAAAACTCTTTTTCACACCAAATACAGAAAAAAACTTTAAAGAATTCTTTAATAGCCTGGGAATCCTTCAATAAAGCATTGAAAAACAGATAATGCAAAGATTTTTTATTGAAATACTGTTTGACATCACTAACAATATTTACGTCGAATTGAGGAATATAAAATGTTTAAATATTCATCAAAAAAACCATACATAATAGCCGAGACAGCATATAACCATGAGGGAAACATAAAATATTTATCAAAAATGATAGATGATATAGCGGGAATCAAAGTAAACGCTATCAAATTCCACATTCTATTAAACATCGACAGCTACATGAAAAAAACCCATCCATTGTACAAACAAGTAAAAAAATGGATGTTCTCTGAAAAACAATGGGATAACATCATCTCGCAAGCGAATAGTAAAAAACTTGACATAGTAGCCCTATGTGATGATGTCGAAAGCATACAATATGTAATTAATAAGAAAAAAAAGATACACGCCATCGAACTACACGCAACCAGCATAAACGACCATTTTATGCTTTCGGAAGCAGCTAAGTTTCATGGTTTGATAATTTTAGGAATCGGAGGAACGAATATTGATGAAATATCGTATGCTGTAGATTTTTTAAAAAATCATAGAAAAAAAGACATCCTATTAATGTATGGATTTCAAAGCTATCCCACCAACTATGAAGATATAAACCTATCAAAAATGATTACAATATCTAATTTGTATAATCTTCCAGTCGGGTACGCGGATCACACTAGTTATAATGACCCGAACAACTTAATTATCAGTGTCTCTGCTGCTTTATTGGGATTCCCCGTAATGGAGAAACATTACACTCCTGATGAAGGAAAAGAAAGAATTGATTATCATGCTTCGGTTGGGAAAAAAAAGATGAAAGATATACGTGATTTGATGTGCTTAGCGTTAAAAGTTCACGGTAGCGGAAAAAATACATTAAGCAAACCCGAAAAAGCCTATGGAAAAGTTGGTCCAATGAAAAAAGCGATTGT
>JBFYMH010000148.1:0-4566 GCA_041305005.1 Thermoplasmatales archaeon
GGAAGGATTTTGCCATATTTTTTTTCCTCGAATTTTTGAGTTTTATTATGTAATCCTTCGTACCATAATTTTAGTGATACTTTTTTCTTGTAGATTCTTGGTTTTGTTTTTCTTATGCCTATAAAAGGAAACGCGGGGATGTGATTTATTAATAATTCTATTACCCACCAGTTTGTTATTATAAGTACACATGCTAGGATATCATATACCCATAAGCTTAGTCCCCATATCGATGCGGGTAAATCGTTTGCTAGTGCTATAGGTATGACTGTTTCTTTGCCCGCAGGTGGTATAAAATATGCGATTGTAAGAGCTGAAAACCAGTTCTGTTGATCTGGTGTAAATGTAACATATACTAAATAAAAATATATTATGCCAATTAGCAAGATGGCTCCGAATCCCAATATCTGTTTTATATGTGCTATAGCAAACGTGGATTCTTTGAAAAAATCTAGTGATTTCTTGTTTCCAGGGTTCATAGTCTTCTTTTAGAGAATAACCAACTGCTTTTCAATTTTATCCTTTAAAAATGGTTTTTTTAAACTAAAAATTAATATATTTACAAAATCATTTTTGTTGCATGGAAAAGAAGATAATATTTTTGGAACTACCAATTGATATTGTAGAAAAAATAGACGAAAAAAACACTACAGGAGACCGCTCTGTTTTCATATCAGATTTAATTGAGAAACAACTTCATCATGAGTTTAGTAAGATGACAATTGCTGAGGAAATGCCCATAAGTAAAGGAGTGGAATCATTTCAAGGCAAACAAGGTGATATAAGAATGGTTGATAACAAAGGAAAGATTCTTGGAACTTTTAATATAAATACTATGGAGGGTTTTCAAGATTTAACGAAGAAGATACATGAGATATCCAATGACCCAATTGTTAGAATGAGAGTTAGAAGGTGGCAATAGTAAATAAGGGATATTGGCTTATTTTTGGCCTTTCATTTTTTTGTATTCTTTTTGAATTTTTTCTTCAGTAGGTGCAGCGAATACGGCGATTCCATGAGCAACAACACCAACACCCCATCCAAATAAAGGACCAAAGAATATTGGGATTAGATTTGTACCAGGCTCGAGTATGGACCAATAGAAGATAAACAAAGATACATTTACCATCACATAACAAGCAAGATGGATATAGAAACCAGTTTTATCTTTTAACCTCTTTTCTGCTTTTTTCATTAATTCCTCATCACTAACCATATAATTTTCCTCCATATCTATAATAAAAAAGTAGTTAATTAATGCTTTCTAAATTTATGTTTATTTTTCTTCAAAAATAAACAACTCATCAATAGTTGTCTGTAAGGCTTTTGCAATATCGTGTGCTAATTGTAGAGATGGGTTATAGTTTCCCTTTTCTATGAATAGGATTGTTTCTCTTCTTACGCCGACTTTTCTTGCAAGATCTTCTTGAGTTAGGTTATATCTTGCTCTTAGTTCTTTGATGCGTGTTTTCATAATTACTTACCTTTACGATAGAGGTATAAGTACGATACGACAAATACAAATCCTGAGATAAGTACCACAATTGCTGAAATATCCCCTGCGTCAAGTTCATATCTGGAGGAGACGTCGAAGAATAGCGGGGCAAAAACAGCGCTCCAGATTGCTGCGATAAAACCGTAGTATCCTGCTTTATAGCTAATGGATAGTACTCGTTCGTCTTTTGCTGGTAATCCTTTTTGTACATTCTTTATTCTATCCCAGACTATGTACATTGCCAAAACAACGAGTATCAAGACTATACCAACGAGTACGATTTCATTTAATTCGATTTCTCCTGCGCCCCTTAGGTAAAAAAACAAGGTCAGTAATACACCAGCTGCAACTAAGATGCTTAAAACAATGCCTTTTTTATCTTTCATATTTTTTTCACTTTGCCTGTATGTGATTTAGAAATAACTTTTTATTATCTATTTCTAACATTATGTTATATATATGTAACATTTAGTATTTAAGTTTTTTGCTAAATCCGCTCAAAAAATCAACCCAATTACTCAATTCCTGGTTTTTTATTCTGTAAAGATCGTTTAACAACTTCGTCAATTCTTTTCTCTCTCGTCTCCTTTGTCTTCGCACCCTTTACCCAACCAATATACATATTTCTATAACTATTAGCAAATTTTTGAAAATTAGCCCATGCCATTTTATTTACCATGAGCGCTTTTTTCAAATCAGAGGGTAGGCGATCCTTCACTAAGTTCGTGTATGCAGTATCCCAAAGTCCTTGCCTTTTTGCTTCTTCAATTTTATCTAAGCCTGCTTGAGTCATTTTACCTAAAGAGATTAATTCCTCAGCCTTTTCTTTATTTATCTTAGACCAAACACTCTTTTTTTTACGCGGAGAATACTTTAGAATAAAACTTTCATCATCAATTTTTTTAAGTTTACTATCAATCCAACCAAAACAGAGAGCTTCTTCGACAGCATCAAAATGATTAACACTTTTTTTACTCGATGATTTCTTATAATGGACAAGCCACGCTTCATTAGATTTATTGTGATTCTTCTCCAACCATGTATGCCATTCATCTCTGCTCTTAAAATATAATACATTATCAGGGCTCATATTAATCATAAAATAATTAATTCATTATTCCTTTTTCTATTTATTTTATGTCTAAAAGAAATATGCCATTTGTTTATCAAAAAACCTATTTTTTTGTTATTACCTTTTTATTTATTACTGAGCCGAAGTAATAATCGACTGCTTCATCTGGGGAAATATTAAGTTCTATCGCCTTCTTTCTCATAGATGCAGCCATCGCACCCCCCAGCATCGCCGAAGATTCTCCAACAGTAAGATTGTCTAATTTTTCTTTTAGTTCTTCTGCGAATAATAAAAGCTCACTGCCGTTCTTTGTATTTAGCCAGCTATATCTCTCCATTTTAGTTTACTCCCCTTCAAACTTTACAATTGAAAAAATCTTTTCTCCTTTGATTTTTTCTCTACCTTTCAAGTCTGGTAACTCTACAACAAATGCACATTCAACAATCTCGCCATGTAATTTTTTAACAAGATTTCTTGCTGCGCTAATTGTCCCACCTGTTGCAAGCAGATCATCAACGATTAAAACCTTGTCTCCTTTTTTAATTGCGTCCTTATGTATCTCTATCTTGTCTTTACCATATTCCAATGAGTATTCCTCGGATTCGCACTCGCCTGGTAGTTTTCCTGGTTTTCTAACTGGTACAAAACCGCATCCTAAGAGATAAGCAAGGGGAGCACCTAAAATAAAACCACGTGATTCAATGCCTATGACGATATCAATTTCCTTATCAGCATATCTGTTATACAAAAGATCAACGGTCTCCTTTAAGCCCTCCGGGCTCTTTAAAAGCGTAGTGATGTCTCTAAACATAATATTCTTTTTTGGCCAATTGGGGATCGTTCGGATTTTTGATTTTATTGATTCCGTCATATTTTTCAGCCCTTTGAGATAAATATGTTCTCCTACATATACTTTGACATAAATAGAAACCTTTTTTTAGTAATTTCTGTTTGGAAAACTCATGTCAGTTAAAATAGGAATTATAGGCGGTAGCGGTCTTTATAAAATGGGGATAATAGACAAAGCTGAGGAAATCGATGTTGATACGCCTTTTGGAAAACCTTCCGATAAAATAACTCTTGGTAAAATCAGTGGTGTTGATGTCGCATTTTTACCCAGGCACGGAAAAGGTCATACAATCGCCCCGCATAAAGTAAACTATAGAGCAAATGTATTTGCATTAAAAGAATACGGCGTGGAATATCTTATTTCCACGGCTGCTGTTGGCAGCCTTAAAAAAGAATTGAAACCATGTGATTTTGTCATTGCGGATCAATTGATTGATAGATCTTTCAAAAGAACTACAACGTTTTTTGAAGATGGGATTGTTGCTCATGTAGGTTTTGCAGATCCGTTTTGTAAGACGCTCTCCGATCTTGCGTTTGAGGTTGTCCGCAGTGAAGGTGTTGGTGTTCATCGCGGATCTTATATCTGTATCGAAGGCCCGCAGTTCTCAACGCGGGCTGAGTCGAAATTGTACCGCAGTTGGAATGTTGATGTCATAGGTATGACCTTGGCTCCTGAAGCAAAACTGGCCAGGGAGGCAGAGATGTGTTTATGCGGAATTCTCACAGTCACTGATTACGATTGTTGGTATGAAGGAGAAAAAGATGTAAGTGTTGCATCTGTAGTGGAAAACCTAAAAAAGAATGATAACAACATGGCAAACATTATAAAAAACCTAGTTCCAAAAATCAAATATAAACGAACGTGTGAATGTCATACTGCCTTAGAATATGGTATTCTAACTTCGCCGGAGCTTATTAAAAAATACGGAAATCAACGTGTTGCCAAAGTTTTGTTAAACAGATTTATAAAATAAAAGCTAGGCGAACTACTTTGTTTTTCTTTTGTTTATTACGGAGAATAAAAACAACAAAAACCATACTGTTCCTGAAAAAATCTCTGCTATAACTGTGATCTGCATATCTAGTGTAAAAAACGTTATCGCCAATATGTATAATCCAACTGTTGTGAGCCCTGCCGTATAAACATTAA
>JBFYMH010000149.1:0-12505 GCA_041305005.1 Thermoplasmatales archaeon
CTAGGTCATAGGATTCATACTAAAGACCCAAGGCGTGATGCCCTTTGGGGTTTAGCCTCTCAGACGGGTGTAGCTGGTGAGCATGTAAAACTTTCCAAAATGATCGATACTATATTTGAACAAGTGAGTGGAAAGATTTTACCAATAAATGTAGATGGTGTGATTGGAGCGATTGTTGCAGACATGAGCCTTGACCCTGCTATGGCCAAAGTGTTCTTTATTTATGGCAGGGTAGCTGGTCTTTCTGCTCACTACTTTGAAGAAATAAATTCTCAACCTAAAATGAGGCAGATAAATTTCTCAGAAGGTATTTACAAAGGTAAAGAGTTTAGAATAATTCCATAAAATTGTCTTTGGTTTAAAGGTGGTTGAAAATGGGTAAAACAATAATTCAGAAGATTTTTGAAAATCATTCTAATGGCAATGCTAAAGTAAATGATATAATTGATATTGATATCGATGTTAGAGTTGCTCGTGATTTCGGTGGAGCCAATGTTGTAAAGAATCTTGAGGAAAATAATTTATCTGTTAGTGATCCTAAAAAAACTTTTTTTACATTTGACTGTAACCCTGGTGGTTGCGATCAGAAATATGCAGTTAACCAGCATATCTGTCGTCTTTTTGCACGTAAAAATGGTATAAAGGTTTTTGATATAGAGCGAGGAATAGGTACTCATCTTGTTATTGATGAGGGCATAGCTAAACCTGGTGGAACTATTGTTTCTACTGATTCTCATGCTAATATTTTGGGTGCTATTGGTGCTTTTGGTCAGGGGATGGGTGATCAGGATATTGCTCATGCTTGGGCTTATGGTGAGGTTTGGTTTAAGGTCCCATCATCTGTTAAAATCATGTTGAAAGGTAAGCCTTCTCCGATTTCCACTCCGAAAGATGTTGTTCTTAGAATGCTTCAAGAGTTTGGGGCAAATGGGCTTCTTGGTTATTCTGCTGAGCTTTACGGCGACTATGTTGATTCATTGTCACTTGATGGTAAAATCACGATAGCCTCTATGGCTACTGAAATGGGCGGTATAATAATTTTTTTCCCAAACAAAGATGGTGTCGTTGCTGATGATGATGCAGAGTATGAGATGACAGTTGAGATCAATATCTCTAATCTTGGACCGATGATTTCTAAACCAGGTCATCCTGAGGATGCCGTTGGTGTAGAAAGCGTTGCTGGCAAAAAGGTTGATTCTGGTTTTATCGGCTCATGTACAAACGGTCGTATGGATGATATGAGAGCTGCTGCAAAGATTTTGAATGGTAGAAAGGTAGCACCTGGACGTATTCTTAAGATTGTTCCTGCCACTGATGAAATTTGGAAAAAATGTCTTAGTGAAGGTTTGATTAAGATTTTTAAAGACGCTGGTGCGCTTGTCGGCTCAGCTGGTTGTGCTGGTTGTGCCGCTGGTCAAATTGGCCAGACTGGTTCCGGTGAAGTTACTGTATCTTCTGGTAATCGTAATTTTGTTGGTAAGCAGGGAAAGGGTGATATTTATCTTGCATCTCCTGAGACTGTAGCTGCGTCGCTTGTCGCAGGGTATATTACAACTGCTGATAATATTCCAGATAAACCAGCGCCTCTGGAAATAAAAAAATCTGAAGAAAAGAAGATAAAATCTGAGAAAAAAACATTAGATGCCCCATTGGTTATTGAGGGAAGAGCATGGGTTATAAAAAAAGATAACATAGATACAGACATGATTTATCATAATAGGTATCTGGCAATTACCAATATTGCTGATATGGGGCAATACACATTTGATAATTTGAAAGGTTATGAGAAATTCTCAAAAGAGGCTAAGAAAGGAGATATAATTGTAGTTGGTAAAAACTTTGGTGCTGGCAGTTCAAGGCAGCAGGCTGTTGATTGTTTTAAATCACTTGGTATTTCAGTAATTATCGCTGAATCTTTTGGCGCTATTTATGAACGTAACGCGATTAATAGTGCTATGCCAATTCTTGTTGTCGAAGATGCTGTAAATAAGATTTCAGATAGCGATGAGTTATCTATTGATTTTTCAACTGGTAAAATAATAAATAAGACGAAGGGTGAAACCTACTTAGGTAAACCCTTCTCAAAGGTACAACTTGAGATATATCGCCGAGGCGGTTTGTTAGCTAACATTTAGTTGTTTGATAGAAATTTCGCCAGAATTTGGTTGTACAAAATTTTGATCGCTGGAAGCAGTTGTTGCATTTGTGACGAAGGCGTAACTGATCCACCACTCGCTGTCGGTTCAGCCGCTGCTGTTTCAACAGCATAATCTGAATCTGGGTCGAAAACTGATGCAATCACAAGTATGTTGTCCTGGGTTATATCACTGAATCCGTATAACCCTCCAAACCATGTTTTTCTAAATGTGTATGTGCCACTGAGCGGGCTTGGGTTTCCTTGTTGTTGGGATTGTGGCAATGAAAGACTTTTATCTATTGGTATGTCTAGAACGGCATAGTGATATGGGTTACCGCCGTTGTCATCCCATCTTGATTCTTTCTCTGTGATATATACTCTTAGATGGCCGTTGTAATCCTCTACTTCGTTGTTTACGACATTGACTGTGATCTTTAATGTGCCACCGCCTTTCCATTCGACGCTGACATCCACATCAATATCTGGTACTGTTCTCATGCCGCATTGCGTTATAGCATTCCTATATGGGCTCTCATCAGTTTGTGCGCCTAGTAATCTTCTGTACCCACCATCGAAATACACATCTGGTATGCTGCTCACCCCTAGCTCTTGCAGTCTGCTACGTACGTTAGCGTTGCCTTTATCATATACTAGTGATACGTAGTAGAAATCCAGGTCGCCAGAGCTGTAAATACTGTATAGTTGACCTGATGCAATAACACAATAAGGACAAGTTGTTGTTGTACCATACTCAGTCATTACTGTGTGTGTGAAATCTTCCTGAGAAACACCTGCTTGTTTTACGCCGTTTTTCACTGCATTTGTTACATTTGATGATGCTGCAGCTAACGGCGTTAACACCAACAAAAAAACTACACCTAATATTAGATATTTTTTCATTCTATATACCTCCCTAAAAATATAAAAGTAGTCTATGGTTAAATAAGTTTCTCCGCCAGGAAATGATAAAGTTTTTTTTAATAGCGTCTCTTCATTCTAAAGAATTGTCCACCTATTTTTGAAATCTTCTTCATCCTAGTACTACCAGTCAGTAATCGATCTGTTTTGAATATCCATACAACTATAGCTATTGTTATAATGGCAAATATTGTGACATATATTATGCCGCTTATCACGATAGCATAATCATTGAATATTAAAGCCCGTGGTGCCATCATAGGATGGGAGAAAGGTATCGCAAAGACCAATGCTTTTAGTGCTAACGGCAGGGTATCATAGTCTGCAAACATCGTGAGAAACATAGGTATCAAAGCAAGCATAGTGATTGGGAAAGTTAGTGTTTGTGCACTTTTGTAGTTCTTTGCAAATGTTCCAAATAACATGCACAATGCCAATCCTGCGATGAGCGTTATAAAGAGAGATATGCCTATTAGCAGGTAGTCTTGTGCAGAGCTTAAAACTAGATGGTAATCAGCAAGGTTTGCTCCTCCAGATAGTTGAAATCCTTGGAAGTAGTAGCCCATGCCAACCATATAAATTATAGATAATAGTAATCCTATTACAGCGGCAGCAACAATTTTTCCTGTTACAATGCTGGTTCTTTTCACGGGTAATGTGAGAAGCGTCTCTAGCGTTTTGTTTTCCTTCTCTAACGCCATTGATGTAATTACTATGCTTCCTGCCATAATTATGATCATCATCATAACAATCGGGATGAGCATTGATTGGGAGGACAGCATACCAACTATAGCATCTGGTGATAAGTTTTTGAATTCCCTATTTTTGAAATTTGTTGTTTCAACTTTTCTTGTCGGCGTGAGAACAAATGAGGCGTTAACTGAAGAGTTTTTATGGATGAGTTCAGTGGATATGTTTGTGTTGATATAGGCAATTAATGACTGGAAAATACTTGATGAGATTGTGTCCATTATCCCTGCGCCTTTCATAATCCAGTAGACTTCGATTTCTCCAGGTGTTTCGCTTAGTATTTGTTCAGTGAAATTACTAGGTATAATTATTAGTGCAACACCATTTTTTTGTTTAAGTGCGTCTATTCCTGTTTGTTTGTCATCGATTGAGGTTGAGTTATAGATTGATTTTGCGTTGTTATATAGAATCGAAGAAGCTATTGTACCATATGTGCCGTTATCTGCGTTAATTACGCCAATAATGGGCGGTTCTTTTGCTTGTTCTTGTATCCCCTGGATGCTGTTTCCCATTGTACCAAAAATAAGTGCCACTATAATGATTGGTAAAAATGTTGCGGGTGTCATCAGTTCCTTGATTTCTTTTTTTATTATATTGCCAAGTGCACTCATTAACGCACCACCTTTGTGAAAACTTCTTCTATGTTATTTGCTTTGTATTTCTCCATCAAAGTCTTTGGTTTGCCTTCTTCAACGATTCTACCATCTGATATTAAAGCGATACGTTCGCATAGATACTCCACTTCAAGCATATTGTGGGAAGAAAGCAATATTGTGGTTCCTTTTTTTGCAGTGTTTTTTACAAGTTTTCTGATTTCCTGTGCATTTATTACATCTAATCCCGAGGTAGGTTCATCCAGTATTGCGAGTTTTGGGTTTATCATCAACGCCCGTCCGACTAACAGACGTCGCATCATACCTTTGCTGTATGTGTCAACCCTGTCATTGATTCTTTCACCGAGGTCAGCTATCTCTATTCCTTTTTCGATCATTTCTCGGTTTTGTTTCGCATCAAAGAAATTTGCAATAAACTGGAGATAGGCTCTGCCTGTCAGATTTTTATAGGCGCCAGCATCCTCAGGCAGGTAACTAATTATTTTACGGATTTTATCAGCATCTTTTTCAACGTCGTAATCCATGATTTTAATTGAACCTGATGTAATCTTGAGTAAAGTTGAAATAATCCTCAAAACAGTTGTTTTACCGGCGCCGTTTGGGCCGATGAGGCCAAAAATCTCACCTTGATTAACATTGAATGATATGCCTTTTACAGCCTGTATCGCTCCATAATGTTTCACAAGATTTTTTACATCAACCGCGGTCATAATAACTCTACTCCACAATTATTTTTTAATTAACTCCTCACCATAAACTATTGAAACTATTTTTTGGCCTTATTTTTTAGATACTCCTTTCTTACACCCTCTGCCATCTTACCATCTTCTACTATCAAGGCTCCAACGTAACCGCAATCTTTGCATTCATATTTTTGTCGGTCATATGGCAGAACCCAGCCAACATTTGTTGAGCCGCATTTTGGACAAAACTTCATATAATGCCTCCAAGTATATCTGTAGTCGCAATCATACAACAGGTTCTAATAATTTACCATCTCTTGAGCAATAAGGTTAAAAATACAAACACTAGATAATGAAAAAGAAAGATTTTGGTGATATGTAGCTTGAAAACTAAAAAACCATATAAAACATTTCATTACAACGGACTCGTTATAGAGCTTCATCCAGAGGTTTACGAGCCTGCTGAAGATACTTTTCAATTATTAGAGGCCATCAAAGTAAAAAAATGTGATTTTGTTTTAGAGATTGGGACCGGTTGTGGGATTGTTGCACTTGAATGTTTGCGTCGTGGGACAAACGTTGTATGTACTGACATCAATCCTCATGCGGTAGAGATCACTAAACGTAACTACCTGAAAAATAAATTACTACTGAACGGTAAAATTGATTTTAGACAAGGCGATATTTTTTCCGCTCTTAAATCAGATGAAAAATTCGATGTTATAATTTTCAACCCACCTTATCTACCAACAAAATCTGAGGAAAAAATTGGTGGGTCTGGTTGGTTTGATGTTGCAACCGATGGTGGTTTAGATGGTCTTTTTTTCACAAAAAAATTCATTTTAAATCTATCTAAATATCTGCGCCCAGGTGGCAAGGGATATTTTGTTTTCAGCTCACTTTCAGATAGGAAAAAACTTGATAAGTATCTGTCTAAATCCAAGTTAAAATCAGAAGTTGTGCTTAGTCGCTGGTTTAATGATGAGCAAATAGATATCTACTGCCTGCATTCTTAGAAAAATTGGGGATTTATTATAATGGATGAGAAAGAGACTAAAAAAACCATTAATACATTTGCGGCAGCGTCTTTTTTAAATGATTTCGGCTCAGACATAATCTATCCCATTTGGCCGTTGTTTGTTACAACTATCCTTGGCGCAAACATGGTTGTTTTAGGTTTTTTAGATGGCCTTGGCGAAGCTATTGTTTCTATATCACAAGCAGTGTCAGGCTATGTATCTGATAGGATAAGAAAAAGGAAGGTTTTCGTCTGGTTAGGTTATCTTCTCGGTTCTTCATCAAGAATTGGTTATGCCTTATCAAAAACATGGCAACATGCAATTCCTTTCAGGATATTAGATAGGTTTGGAAAAATTAGAAGTGCGCCTAGAGATGCAATCATCGCGGATATTTGTACAAAAGAGAATAGATGTGAAAAATTTGGTCTTCTAAGATCTATGGATAACCTAGGTGCGGTTTGTGGCATTATAGTATGTATATTATTTTTTGGGATGATTGGTTATCAAAACTTGTTTATACTTGCTGCCATACCATCGATTATCGGCGTGTTTTTAATTTTGTTTTTCATAAAAGAGAAAAAGAATGTGGAAACAAAAATTTACAAGGGTTTTTCTTTTAAGGATTTGGATAAGAACTTCAAATTGTTTCTGCTTTTGAGTTCTTTTTTTGCATTAGGTTCTTTTAGTTATTCGTTTTTGCTTATATATGCAAAAGAATTTGGTTTTGAGATTACTTTTGTACCAATTTTGTATTTGATTTTCACCTTGTTTGCAGCAATATTTTCTTTGCCAGTTGGTAAATTCTCAGATAGAATTGGTAGGAAGCCTGTACTATTTTTGTCTTATATTTTATGGGCGCTTGTTTGTGTTAGTTTTCTTTTGTTTAGAAATTATTTCTCAATTATTTTTGTTTTTGTCCTGTATGGTTTGCATAAAGCTACGTTGGATCCTGTGCAAAAAACCTTGGTATCTGAGTTAGCCCCTGTTGATTACAGGGCAAGTGGACTTGGTAGCTTCCAAATGGTTATTGGTTTGTGTGCTCTGCCTGCATCGCTTGTTGCTGGGTTTTTATGGACCGAGATAGATCTTTCTATGCCATTGTATTTATCGCTTGTGCTCACATTTATATCTGGTATGTTGCTGGTATTTGTTAAAGAAAACAAATGAATAAAGATAGGATGATGCTAGATGAATGTTAAGGAGCTTCAGGCAAAATCTATACTTCGCTCACAAAATAAAATCGAGTCATGGTTTCTTTCATATTATGGTATGAATCTTTATCGTGGTTGTTCCCACAACTGTGTTTATTGTGATGGTCGTTCTGAGAAATATCGTGTAGATGGCGAGTTTGGTGAGGATGTTGTTGTAAAAGTTAATGCAGTTGATGTTTTGCGTAGAGAGATAGCATCCAAGATTAAACGTGGTTCTGTTAAACATGGGTATATGTTGCTTGGCGGTGGTGTTGGTGACAGCTATCAATCGGTTGAGGAAAAATATAAAATTACTAGGAAAACACTTGAGCTTTTAACTGAATATAATTTCCCTGTCCATGTTCTTACAAAATCTACTTTGGTGAAAAGAGATTTTGATTTGCTTAAAAAAATAAACGAGAAAAACAAAGTCATTGTTAGTTTTAGTTTTTCTTCTGCTGATGACCAGATTAGTAGAGTCTTTGAGCCCGGTGTTCCACCGCCGAGTGAAAGATTAGAGACTATGAGATTTTTCAAAGAAAACGGTATTGCAGTTGGTATGTTTTTACTTCCCGTTATACCTTTTATAACAGACAAACCAGATGTTTTGCATGAGACCATTCGAAAGGCAAATGATGTAGATGTTGATTTCATAATTTTCGGTGGTATGACACTTAAGGATGGTAAACAGAAGGATTATTTTTTCAAAACTTTACAAAATAATTACCCTGAACTTGTTGTTGATTACCATAACATTTACAAGGGCGATAAATGGGGTAATGCTGTTGGTGAATACTATGAAAGTATAAACCAAATGTTCTATGCTATAACAAAAGAGTATAAGATTCCGAGGCGTATTCCGCCATCTCTTTATACCGATGTTTTGAGTGAAAACGATAGAGTTGTTGTTATACTTGAGCACCTGGATTATCTCTTAAAACTGCAGGGAAAACGTTCTTCCTATGGTTATGCTGCTTATTCTATTTCTAAACTTAAACGGCCTCTGTCTTCTATGAAATATGATTTGCAGAGCATAACTGGTGTTGGCAAAGTAACTGAGGGCATTTTACTTGAGATTCTCAATACTGGTAGATCGCTTTATTATGAAAAACTCCTGGTTGGGTAATTTATATTCACAAAAATATAAGTACTGTTTGATTGATTTCTTTTATCACTTATTTGGGATGGATTGATGAGAAAAACTATATCTCTGAGGCTTACTTCTGATGAGGAGGATATAGTAAAACAGATTGTAAAAAAAGGTACTTCACAAACCAAAATTTTTAGAGAAGCGCTGTCTCACTATTTTGATTCTGTAAACCAGTCTGTAAACCATTTTCAACAGGAGGAAATTGATGCGCCTGTAAACCATGTGGTTTACAGCCATAAGGAGAAGCCTGTAAACCAGTCTGTAAACCATTTTCAACAGGAGGAAAATGATCTGCCTGTAAACCATGTGGTTTACGCTCAAGAGGAGAAGCCTGTAAACCACCCTGAATATTATGTAAACCTCTACATTGATCAATTAAACTCGCGTATAAACCAACTTGAAAATGAAACAAATGAATGGAAGAATAAGTACGATAACGAAATTAGGTATCTAAAGGATTCATACAAGTCTCTTCAAAATGAGTATTTCAATCAAACCAAGGATTCAATAAAAAGAGTCGACGATAAATTCGATCGTCTAATGTTTTATGTTGAGGAATCCCGTAAACCTGCTTTACAAACCATGGAATTATCTGGAACAAAAAAAGAAATTGAACCCGAGTACGATACCGTAAAACCCAGTAAAAGAAAAAAAATTGAGAAACCAAAAAAAGGCTGGGTTTTTAGAATGTATAGAATGTAAAAAATATTCTATAAAATTTTTTTGTTTTCAATCGTCAGTATTTATTCAACATTAACATTTATATATAACAAAAAGCTATTCCGGATATTAACTAGGAGTGGATGGATGTGGGAAAGACTATAGGTTTAAAGCTAAATGATAAAGAGGAACGCATAGTTGGCCAGTTAACTAGAGAGGGAGTAAGTCATAGTGAACTACTTAGGGATGCCTTGTGGCAATACTTTACTTCCCCTAGTAAACCAGTTAATCCGATCAAGCACGATGAGGTTAATATTGGTTTAGAGAATGTTAATCCAATAGTCCGTGATTACATAAGTCATCTAAAAGAAGAAATAAGTCAGCTGCGAGAAGAAAATGCTAAACTGCAAGGACAAATTGAGAGCGAGATGAGCAGGCTGCATGGCCAGATATATAGGATTTCTACAAATAGTGAGATGTTCAGAAACTCAACACTTCAACGAGAGACGAGGTCTTTATCCGATATACACAGTGATATCGATACTTTTCTGAAAAAAGAAAAAAAGTCTAATTTTTAGGGAAAAATTGCGAAAATGATTTATTATACATCTACTTTCCGTGCCTAAAGTGATTTATATGGTTGATAAAGAGGTTAGTAAGTACACGACAGATGATTTACTTAAGAATGTTAACAAGTTGCTTAAGTTTTCTCAGGATGAAAAAATGGATCCGGCAATTTTTTTACATTCCCTGATTTTTTCATCTGAGTTTATGATAAAGAAATTTAATTTTGTACCAAAACAGGTTGCTGAAATTAGAAGACAATCTAGAGAAATTATAGAAGGTGTTGATGCAGCGGCACGCGAACAAAATAAAAAGAAAACAAGTTAAAAAAATCTTTTTTTTATTTTATATCGCTTATTTCTTTCATTTTGTTATAATTAGTTGGGTGTTTCTCAAAATATTTGTGGACTGGTTCAAGTATAATGTTAATATATTTCACCGTAGAGTTTTTCAGGTCAAGCGGATGAAGACCATTCGCGAAGGCTTGTTCTAGTTCATTGTAATTTGCAAATTCTAGGTTTCCACCAAACTTTTCAGGTCTTTCAATCAAAAATTTTTTGTCTTTCAACTCTGGAAAAATAACATATTTGCATATTTCTAATATAGGGTTTCCCTCAATTTGTTTCTCAGGACAAAATGCTTTGCTCATTTTTTTATTTACGACATCGGG
This sequence comes from Thermoplasmatales archaeon, assembly GCA_041305005.1. Classification (GTDB taxonomy): domain Archaea; phylum Thermoplasmatota; class E2; order DHVEG-1; family DHVEG-1; genus JARYMC01. The sequence goes on from JBFYMH010000149.1 coordinate 10,356, forward strand.
CATATCATGTATTGAAATCATCGAGTCAGGTTTGCTTTTACTCATCTTCGTTTCAATAGGGTCCATTCGTCCACCTGCCTGCAGACCAGTTAACAATGGTGTGTGTATTGCAACAGGTGGTTTTTTCCCAAGTTTTTTTGACACGTCGCGCGCCAGCATATGTGCGTGCCGCTGGTCCATGCCACCATAGGCAACATCTAAGTCTAGATAGAAAATGTCTGATACTTGCATTGCAGGATAGAATAATTTTGATAGGTCTTTGTCGGCCTCTTCTTCGTCTCTCCCCATGATATCCATCGCTCGTTTCACCCGAGCCACGGATGTTGCTTTTGCTGTTTTCAAAACAAGCTCCCAATATTTCGGGTCGTTAACATAATCACTCGCATACACGAACCTTACTTTGCTGCTGTCAACTCCCATAGCAGCGAAACAATCCTCCATGTATTTCCCGCAGAGTTTTATTTTCTCTAGGTCACCGTCAAGTTTGTCATTTATGTAAGCATGCCAATCAGCAAGAAGTATCGTAAAATCAAAACCACAATCAAGAAAATCCTTTATCTTGTTAGTACAAATCTTCCAACCAATGTGAACAGTACCAGATGGCTCGAAACCTATGTATGCCTTTGGTTTTGGTTTATCTAAAACAGCTTTTAGTTCCTCAACAGTAACAACTTCTTCTGCATTAGCCGTTATTTTTTCTAAACTTCCCATGATTATCTTCTCTCAAGTTTTTTTACAGCCCGCTCGATTATCTGCGGTGTTGCACCAAGATAGTTTTTCGGGTCAAGAGACTTGTTTATCTCTGCTTGTGACATTATTTTCATTTTCTTGTTTTCCTCAGAAAAAACCTCTTTAAGTGACTTGTTTTTTTCAATTGCTTTCAGCGATAGTTTACGCATAAGTTCATGTGCTTCACCACGACCAAGTCCTTTTTCTATAAGCTTTGTCATCAATGACTCAGCCATTGGTAGTCCCTTTGATATCTCCATGTTTTTTAGCATTCTATCTGGGAAAACCTTTAGGTTTTTGAACACAATATTTGTTTGATAAACAACCCAGTCAGTAAGTATCAAAGAATGTGGTAAAATAAAACGCTCGCCGGCAGAATTACATAAATCACGTTCATGCCATTGTATAGAGTTTTCAAAAGTTGGTGTTATAAACCCTCTAACGACACGTGCTAAACCACATATCTGTTCGCATGTTATCGGGTTGCGTTTATGCGGCATTGTAGAAGAACCAACCTGTTTTTTTGTCTCAAAAGCCTCAGCAACCTCACCTATTTCATCGCGTTGCAGGTTACGAATTTCAGTAGCAAACTTTTCCATGCTAGTAGTAACATTACAAAGAACACACAAAAGTTCATTGTATCTATCACGATCAACTATCTGAGTAGCAACATCCTCTACGCCAAGCTTCAGCTCACTAAGCATAACCTCTTGTATTTTCAAAGCGTTTTTACCAAGAGCAGCACCAGTACCAACAGCACCAGAGAGCTTCCCAACAAGCAAACGGCTTTTACACTCGTACATACGCTCAAGATGCCGCTCAACCTCCATAGCAAAACCAGCCATCTTCAAACCAAAAGTTATAGGTATGGTCTGCTGACCATGTGTCCTGCCAAGCATAACAGTATTTTTGTGTTTCTTGGCTAACTCAGTCAAGGTTTTTCTAAGATCTTTTAAACCCCTTTGAATCAGTTCGGTAGCCTCAGCAAACTGCAAGGCATTAGCTGTATCAACAACATCATAGCTGGTTGCACCGAGATGAACATATTTACCAGCATCCTTCTTACAAACCTCGCTAAGTGCTTTTGTAACAGCCATTATATCATGTTTTGTCTCGGCCTCAATTTTTTTTACACGCTCAACATCAACATATTCAACAGAAGCTTTTTTTGTAATTTCATCAGCGGCACTCTGCGGTATATTGCCAACCTTTGCGTGAGCGCGGGCAAGAGCAGCCTCTACATCAAGCAGAAATTGCAGACGCTTTTTTTCACCGAAAATCTCTTTTATTTCTTTTCTACCATATCTGTAATCAAGCGGACACACAGCATTCTCCATAATAAACATCCTCAAACCAAGAATCTGCTAATGCTTAATCTCTTTTTCCAAAACTATAATTTATAAACAAAAATCCATTATCAG
>JBFYMH010000150.1:0-3678 GCA_041305005.1 Thermoplasmatales archaeon
CCGTACTCGTTAGCGCACTCTTCAATGTTAGCTAAAACATAGGGTGACATCTTAGGATCTGCGCTAATAACATCAACGATTTCCTCATCGTTCTCCATACCAAGAGCTCTAAGAAGTATCATAAGTGGAATCTGACCATAAGTAGTTGGCAGAGACACCATTAACATACCATCTTTTCTCTTTTCAACAGTGGTCAAAGCACGGTAACCTTCTTTCTGTGAGAAAACCTTAGCAACCTCTACATCAGTACCATATCTGCTACTCTTTTCAACAAGAACACGGTTTGGAGCAAGATCCTCTACTGTAATAAGAACACGTTCGGTACCATTGCTGATAAAATACCCACCAGGATCTAAATGGTCTTCCTGCATAGTTTGTAATTCTTTCTTGTATTCCTCATCTGATAACTCATGCCCCTTGCGCTCCTCTATAATACGTTTAGCTAGGTTACAAGTCTTTGATTTAAGCATTATAGGTAATTCTCCTATTCGTACCTCTTCGGGCTCGTACTCTATGCCATCTTTGACAGGTATAAACTCTAGCAGTAGCGGGGCTTCGTAGTTCAAATCTCGCAGACGCGCTTCCATGGGAGTTAGATCCCTAACTGTACCATCAGCTTCTTTAACCTCAGGTCTACCAACTGTTATTTTACCAAATTTTATCTTATAGTTTTGTATTTCAGGATAGATAAAACCTCGTTCCATGTCCTCTTCTTGACCTATTATTGTACTGTCAACAATCTTCTGAAGTCGTCGTTCCAAAAAATCATTATAAGACGCGATCTGGTGATTTACTATACTTCTTTCTCTATAAAATGCATCAACAAGCTCCCTCATCTTCTACACCCGTTTATTCATTACTCTCTACTACAAGCCTATAGGCAACTGCTTCTTTTGCAGTTTGACTCTTTCTAACAATCTTAATAATTTGTCCTGATTTTGCCCCTATAGAAAAAGCCACAGGATCCGTGTTTAAAATCTTTGGCAACTGATCCGGTGTGATCTTATATTTTTTTAAAAGCTCATCCCGTTCCTTCTCAGAAATAACCATATGTGGAGGAACCAGTTTATGTCCCATTATATCAAATGTTTGCTTTTGTTCGGTAGTCATTATAATTTATTCCTCCTAGTTCCTCATGGGATTAGGCGGGCCTGAAGGGATTCGAACCCTTGGCCACCTGGTTAAAAGCCAGATGCTCTACCTAGCTGAGCTACAGGCCCCTATAAAGGCCATTACTCAGGACAATCCTCATATCTTTCACAGTATTATTTTTATATATTATACTCTAAATGTGAGTTAACATTGAAACGGCTTACCCGCTATATCAATTCCCATATAAATACTTTATGGGTTTTTTTTAATAAAATTATTACTTTATTAAATTGTTTTTCACTGGAGCTAAAATAAGCTGATTTTTTTGTTTTTTAAAAGTGATATCATAATCCTCAAAAATAGGATGTCTACCAAGCAGAACCGGTATGTCGTTTCTTGTAGAAACATGTATTTGAATATTATTATATGCGACGTTTTTTTCTCCTTTACCTATAACCATGCTCAGGTTGGTTTTGTAAAGTGATGTTTGTCCACCCGCTGTATCTACAGAACCTGCTTTTTTAAGTTTTAGTTTAAGATAAGAAGCTATCGGTAGAGGGATGACAATAAAATCTCCACCAGAATCCAATAAACCATCTATACAAGGTGTTTTCTTTTCTTTATAATAGAACTTAACTGGTACAGTTGGGTATCTAAAATAATCGAATATGAAACGCGTTTCTTCCATCTTTTTAGTGTAAATGTATATCGCCAGATAATACTTTTGATATTTTTATTTGGTCTTCCGGGAATTTATCTGCAGGGTATTTTTCTTCTGCTAACTTTAGCATATCTTCTATGTTTGCGCTGTGGTCAACTATCTTGTCGTTAAAAAGTAGTATCCATTCGCCTGAGAATTTCTTGGAGACGTCTTCTTGTTTCATACTAGTTGACTATTACTGTTGTTTTGTATATAAACTTTATGCTGTTTTCCCCTTATTTTTACCATATCTTTTGGTTTTTTTAAAATATTTGAAAACTAAGTTAAGCACTAAACGTTAGAAAAGTATATAAAGTATGAGTAACACACTATATTACGGAAATAAATTAAAACTTTTACAAGAAGGGGTCTGACTAGTTATGAGTAAGATTATAACATTGGATGATTTATCAAAAGCGATAGCCAACAGAGTCGGTATAGATATAGAAGAGGCTCGCAGAGACGCTGGTTTTGTAATGGATATATTTGGTTACGATGACCGTGTTATAGATAACGTTCTTGATCCTGAGGATCGACAATTATTCTATATTCTCGAGGAAGAAGGCATGCTTACTACTGAGCGTGAGGAAACAACACTTTATGATGGTCGAGAGTGGCGTACCCATTATTGGGTGCTTAAGAAAAACACTATTCTAGATTATTCAAAGGATAAGAACAAGAGGCCAAGAGTTGTTCTTCCTGAGAAAAGGATTGTTAATAAAGAACCAGAGGACCAAGATCTATATAATACACTACCTGAGGATATTTGGACTACCAGAAAAATTAACGAGTAGTTTCTATCCTATACCCTTTTATAAAAAAGTTAATAATAGGGTCCCTGTTTCTCATTTTTTATAATACTCTGGGGGCTAAAAAAAGATTTTAGGTGATATATATGCAAAAAAGAAAGATAATTATAAGTTCTGAATCAGTAACTGAAGGGCATCCTGATAAGATGTGTGATATTATATCGGATGCTATCTTGGACGAAGCTTTTAGACAGGATAAAAATTCTAGAGTAGCAATTGAAACTGGAACTAAGAACGGAGGCGTCATGGTCTTTGGTGAAATGACCACCGATGCCTACATAGACATACCTCATACAGTTCGTGAGGCCATCAAAGGAATAGGTTATACAAAGTCGGAATACGGTATCGAATGGGAAACATGTTCCGTATGGGTACAAATCACTGAGCAAAGCCCGGATATCTCCCAAGGTGTTACTGCTGGAAAAGGATTACATAAAGAGCAGGGCGCTGGCGATCAGGGAATGATGTATGGATATGCATGCAGAGAAACAAAAGAACTAATGCCTTTACCAATTTCACTTGCACACAAACTCACAAAAAGATTATCAGAGGTCAGAAAAAATGGCGGTATATCTTATTTAAGGCCTGACGGTAAATCACAGGTTTCTATAGAGTACGATGCAAATGGAAAGCCTCTTCGCGCTGATACCATTGTTGTATCCACGCAGCATGACGGCGGAATTTCTCATGATAGAATAAAGAAAGATGTGATAGATAAAATCATTAAACCGATTTGTAAAGAGTGGATTGATAAAGATACAAAATTTTTAGTGAATCCCACTGGTCTGTTTATCCGTGGTGGGCCATATGCAGATGCTGGTCTAACTGGTAGAAAAATCATTGTTGATACATATGGTGGAGTTGGAAGACACGGCGGTGGAGCATTTTCAGGTAAAGATCCAACTAAAGTGGATAGAAGTGCAGCATATGCTGCTCGTTATATTGCAAAAAATATTGTTGCTTCAGGAATTGCAGACAAATGCGAGATACAACTTGCTTATGCTATAGGAGTAGCGGAGCCTGTTTCAATCAATATTGATTGTTTTGGAACCAACAAAATTCCTGTTGATAAGATAG
>JBFYMH010000151.1:0-5825 GCA_041305005.1 Thermoplasmatales archaeon
AATAACAGCTAAAATAGCAATAAATATCCCTAGATATAGGGTTGTTTTTTTACTCTTATAAAATTCCTTTAGGCTCATTAGTAATAACCTGAAGGGAAAAATAATATATTAATTCACCTACACGGGAGCAGGGTTAATTTCAAATCGTCATTTTTACACGATATGTTTATATATTATGATGAATAAGAGTATAACATAATTAGGTGTGAGGAATATGAACAAGAAAATATTAGTAATTGTATTGATAGCCATGCTAATAAATCTTACAGTATCTTTTGTCTCAGCTAGTTCTATAAAAAATAGAATTTCCTGTAAAACAGGATGGCCTGTTGTTATTAATGATATAGTTCTGGGCCCTCCAACTTTGGCGGATTTAGATAATGACGGCACTTCGGAAATAATTCTTGGATCAAGTGGTGATTTCGCACCAGATTCTGGAAAAATTTATGCCTTTAAATGTAATGGATCTCTGATGAATAACTTCCCCGTCGATTTAGGATATCTGGTAGGTGGAATTCCTTCTGTTGGGGATATTAACAACGATGAATATCTTGAAATAATCGATGATGCAGTAATAAATGCTACAGCAAAATCCAAAATTCATGCTTTGTCCTGTTTAGGTGACAGTATTACAGGATGGCCAATTCAAACCAACGGTTGGTACGGTAAGTCATCATTGTCTGATATCGACGGTGATGGGTATCCAGATATCTTAATTGGAGGCACCCACGTAGGTACAAATAATTTCTACTTATATGCTTACAATCATAATGGCGGTAATTTATCAGGTAATTGGCCAACTCTTGTTAGTTGTCCTGAGGGCATGCAGGCAATTGGAGACGTAAATAATGATGGTAATTTAGAAACTGTTGTCGGAACGTCTTTTTATGGATTCAATGGTGGTATTTATGTTTTCGAGCACAATGGAAATATATTGCCTGGTTGGCCTGTTGAAACAGGTAAACGATTTCCCGCCCCAATAACATTAGCAGATTTAGATCAAGATGGAGACCTTGAAATTATAGGATCAGCAGATTATGGTTATTTTAACTTGTATGTTTATCATCATAATGGTACAAAGATGTTAGAGATACAAAATGGAAATGGTTTATACCATGAGATTGTTCCTGCAGATTTGGATGCAGATGGAGATCTTGAAGTATTAACAGTTACTGAAGGACAAGTTAATGCATTTCATCATACCGGTGAAACAGTAACTGGTTGGCCGGTTGTTTTTGAAGGGACACCAAATGGTGGAGGCGGTTCTGCTAATGGCGAACCATCGGTAGTTGTGGGAGATATCGATAACGATAATGAGAGCGAAATTCTTATGAGTTCCATGACAACGGCAAAAAATCTAATATATGCCTGGAACTCTGATGGGAGTCTTGCCGAGAATTTTCCGATCGAGATTGTAGGTGGCCCATTTAATAGATATTGCAATGGCGCATTAGCATTAGGTGATCTGGATGCTAATGGTTACACAGAAATCGTTTTTGTGGGATATCAGCAATCCTTATATCAGGGCATACATAGAACAGATATCTATGTTTTCGAACTTAATAGTCTCTATAATGTTGCTACTATGCAATGGTCCCAGTTCCACCATGATGCTCAGCATACTGGATTATATGTCAAAGCAAATCCAAACAGTCCACCGAATGCACCCTACATAACTGGTCCAACAAGTGGAAAAGCAGGATTATCATATGCGTACAATATCTCTTCAACTGACCCAGATGGTGATAACGTCTCATACTATGTGGATTGGGGCGACAATACAAGCAGCGGATGGCTGGGTCCATATGGCTCAGGTGAAATGGTAACTTTAAGTCATACTTGGTCTCAAAAAGGAACATATACAATTAGAGCAAAAACAAAAGACATCTACGACGAAGAAAGTGATTGGACAACACTGCCTGTTACTATGCCATTGGATTTACAAATAAGCCAATCACAGAAACTGATAACTCTTCTCAGGTTTGCCTTGACTAATAAAATACCGATATTGACTGTGATTCTGCAAAATATACAAACAACTACTATTGGTTCTGGAGTAACTAAGTCTTCGGACGCCTCACCAGTTGTTAAGTCAGATTCTAACGAGACTTCAACAACAACCAAGATCATTGACACGCAAATCATTAGTGATACAAAATCAACTGATACTATCTCCGATGCAGAAAAACCTTCAATAAATTCAGATAGCAAACACCCATCTATAAATCAAAATACCGAAAACAACAAAATAACAATCACTGCAAAATAACCTTCCTTTTCTTTTTTGTTTCTAGAGTAGAGTAAAACATATATTAATTCACCTACCGGCGAGTAAACTTATTTTTAGAATCTTATGAATAAGAATAAGCAGATGAAAAATCCTGTGAAATAGAAAGAAGACCAAATAAAACCTTTGCGTGCACTCTTCCCTGAATTTTCAAATTAAAGTTTTGGTTTGTAATTGCATCTATCACAGCATTTGATACATTTGCAAAATAAATGATGATGGTAGTGTTAGTCTCTTTTACCGTCTGAGCAGGGATATTGGTAAGGATTGTATTTCCGTCTCCAACTATGCTGTCAGCAATAAAAATATTAAAATCCGTGTATAACTGGGAGATATCCTCACTGGTTGGGTTTGATATTTCGATATTTACTTTTAATTTGATATAGGTTATTTTGATCTCTTGAATTTGAACGCCTTTAACCGTTACCTGTAGTTTGCTAATCGCAGATGCATCCATGGTATATCTAATGGTGAAAAAACTCAGTATAACAACAACTATAATGATAGCTATGAAAACAGTTGATTTTTTTTCCATGATGAGTCAATATGAACAACTATACTATGTTTTAAATATTGTGCATAACTAAGAAAAATTAGATGGCATGGATGTTTATTTAAACGACAAATTAACCTTCTCTTCTTTTTTTTGTTTCCAGATTAGAGTAAAACATATATATCAACCTCTTGGTTTACTGTAAACTATGGAACGGTTCACAAAATCAAAAAGAATGGTCTTCCCAAGAGAAGTTATCCTTGGTCATAAAACCACATCCCAGGTAGCAGAGCTATGCGACCGCATAGGCATGGGCGAAAGTGCACTAATAGTATGCGACAAGAAAACAAAAAAGATATCTGGTGACGAAATAAGTCAAATTCTATCAAAATCAGGTTATAAGGTTAAACAAAAAATTGTTTCCGCCTCAACTGTTGATGAGGTTAATTCTGTAATTAAATTCTCAAACAAAACCGATGTAGATATTTTGCTAGGAGTTGGCGGAGGAAGCGTTATAGATGTCACAAAACTCGCAGCCTTTGACCTAAAGAAACCATTCGTAAGTATACCAACATGTGCATCGCACGACGGGATCGCATCACCACGTGCCTCGCTAAAACATAGAAAAGGCAGCGTGTCAAAAACCGCTGTATCACCAATAGCCATATTAGCAGATACATACGTAATAAACAAGGCACCCTACCGTATGCTAGCAGCTGGGTGCGCAGACGTGATATCCAACCTGTCCGCGGTAATGGACTGGGAACTGGCATATAAACTAAAATACGAGGAGTTCAGCAGCGAAGCAGCAGTACTAGCAAAAACATCAGCACAGATGCTGATAGAACGAGCAGACGAAATAAAAACCAGGACAGAGGAATCAGTATGGACTGGGGTAAAAGCAATGATAGTCTCAGGTGTAGCCATGAGCGTAGCTGGTAACACAAGACCCGCATCAGGATCAGAGCACATGTTCTCCCATATGTTAGACCACCTAGGACCAGGCATCTTTCTAAAGGGAAACAAAAAACAAGCGCCAATGCACGGCGAACAATGCGGCGTTGGAGCAATAATGATGATCTACCTACATGGTGGCGAATGGGAAAAAGTAAGAGATGCCCTAAAAATTATAGGAGCGCCAACCACGTCAGAAGAATTAGGCATATCAAAGAAAAAAATAATAGAGGCGCTGACAAGCGCACAAGAAATAAGACCTGAAAGGTACACTATTCTTGGAGAAACAGGTTTAACAAAAGAAGCCGCTACAAAGCTAGCAAAAACCACAGGTGTAATATAAAATGACGTTAGTAACACTCATAGGAGAAAAAATTGCAAAAGAAGACAATGAGTTCATATACGTCGGGCCAAACAACGATTGCAGAAACTGCAAACTAAAAACTGTATGTTTCAACCTAAAACCAGGTAGAAAATACAAGATTAAAAAAATAAGAGAAAAAAGACACAGCTGCAGCATTCACGAGGGAAACACAGCAGTTGTAGAAGTAATAGAAATGCCATTGATAGTAGCGGTAGAAAAAAACCTGATAGAAGAAAGCACCATAAAAATAGAGAAAAAAAATGAATGCAAAAACATAGGATGCAAAAACTTTGAACTATGCAATAATCTATCATTACAAAACGAAAAAACATATGTGATAAAAAATGTATACGACCCAATAATATGCCCCATAGGACATGATCTTGAAAAAGTCGAACTATCTGATCAATGACAAATCACATTATAAATAAGACCATCACTGCCAACAAAACCTAACAAACCATTCGTGTCACTAACAATTTTTTTCCAACTACTTGTATTAACACCAGTAATGTTATGTGCATAGTCTGTAATCTGAGCAACACCTATACAAATAACTGAGGTACCGGAATTACCGCAGTTCCAAACCTCAGCAACAACCTTTATTTTTTCAAAAGGGGTTTTAGAAGTATCATTACCATCATAAACAATGTAAGATGTTTTATGTCCATTAATAAGAATACGCCAACCACTAGTTTTCGTGTTATTATCCACAACTATGCCTTGCTGCGAAGCACCTTGAATTGTTTCCTCGGCGTTTTCTATGAGCTCCTCCTCATCCATCATGATAAGGGGCTTAAAAGTAGCAACAGTAAGATTAGCAGGATAAACACCACCTATTCTATAGGTTAGGCTGCACCATTTCTCCAAACCAAGCAACCCGGAAGCAGTTTCTCGCTCATCAAGGTTCTCGCCCCAGCCATCGTTCAAAAAACTATCGGGGACATAAGCTGGTTTAATTTCTCTACTACTAAAGACAACAGCCAGAATAAAAACTATAACGAGAATCAAAGCAATAACTATGTACAACTTGTTTTCTCTAAACCCACCTTCTTCAGCCACGGCCCTGTAAATAAAAATGCATCTACATTAAACTAGCGGCAAAAAAATGGAAAAAAGTTGTTTTTATATTGTTTTAATCAGACTAGCTATCTTCTCTAGCTTATCCTTTTCTGTTGGCAACGCTATAGAAGCCCGCCATCTCTTAGTACCATCAGGCAGGTAATAACCACGTGAAACAGCTATAAACTCATTCTCTCCAACAGGAGTCTTAGCCTTTCTTTTGGAGACTTCTATAAAATTATTTTTACCGAACTTTATCTCCTCAGCTTTTATAGTCTCAAATTCAACCATCATTATCCCTCGTTTATATATTATAGATATTAGTAATATAATATATTAAACTATAGGATTATAGAGTTATATTATTTCAAGCCTGCCTCTCTTCTAATAAGATCTGCCCTGTCTGTTTTCTCCCAAGTGAAATCAGGATCTTCTCTTCCGAAGTGACCGTATGCTGCAGTTTTCTTATATATGGGCCTTCTAAGATCAAGTGTTTCAATGATATCAGCGGGCTTGGTTGGGAAAAACTCTCGTATAAGGTTCTCTATCTTATCAACAGGAATTTTGTTGGTTCCAAAACAATCAATATTGATTGAAACAGGCTCCGCTACTCCTATAGCATAAGCAAGTTGTATCTCGCATTTGTCTGCAATTCCTGAAGCAAC
>JBFYMH010000152.1:0-10256 GCA_041305005.1 Thermoplasmatales archaeon
ATGCACCTTTTTACGGTCAGTTGGATGAAGACCTCCTTCAATTATCATGTCAGCTTCTTCCTCGGTAACTGGATAGTAGAATTCATCGATATCGGCCAAAGGCAAATCATCGAGAGTTACATCTACAGTATGGCCGTATTTAGCGCGAATCATCCCGCCATCTATCTGATATCTGCCTCTATCGTCAGTAGCTACTAATGCTTCTATGTGGTAGTTTCGTAACCAGTCAAAACCTGATCTGGATGTACCTAAAGCCTCTATGAAGGATGAAATATCGACCCATCCTTTTCCGTCCATCATCAAACCAAGTTTATCTGGGAAATGACGCAGTGTACCAGCCATTATACGACTTAATGCGTTAAGTTCACGATCGTCCATCAAAAATTTACCTTTTTTATCGCAAACAGGACAAGTTTCTCCACGGTAATAGCCGTGTTCATCACATTTTCCTAACATAGTTTCGCTCAAACGTAATTATAACATCAAGTATAAATTTTTGTACTATTAAGCTATTACACGGTCTGGTGAACTTTTGGAAATAGAAGAAATGAAAAAGATATCTGGGGAGAAAGCAGCAGAATATGTAGAGAATGGCATGATAGTTGGTCTTGGAACCGGTTCTACGGTGGAGTACACGATAAAAAAATTGGGCGAGTTGGTAAAGAAAGGGCTTGACATTAAAGGTATACCTACTTCTATGCATACAAAAAAATTAGCCAAAGAATGCAACATACCTCTAACAGATCTTGAGGAGAATCCAGTTATTGATATAACAATAGACGGCGCAGACGAGGTGGACCCAAATCTTAATCTTATAAAAGGCGGCGGGGGCGCATTGGCAAGAGAGAAAATTGTTGCCTATCACTCTAAAAAAGAGATTATAGTAATCGATGAGACGAAAATTGTTAAGGGTTTAGGCGTAAATTGTCCGTTGCCTGTCGAAGTGTTGAAGTATGGTTGGTCTTCAACAAAAAAAGTTCTTGAGGAAATTGGTTGTGTTGTTCAGTTGAGAAAAATAATGAATGACCCTTACCTCACAGATAACTCGAATTATATACTTGATTGTGAGTTTGAGATAATAGAGTCACCTGAGCAGCTTGAAAAAGATATCAACAACATTCCTGGTGTTGTAGAGAATGGTTTGTTTATTGGTTTGGTTGACGAAGTGATAGTTGGTAGTAGACAAGGCGTTATGACACTAGGAAAATAAAATTTTGAGTTTAATCTTCTATAAAAATCAAATAATAAGAGAACATCGATTATGAAGAAACCTGCACCAGCTATAGAAAAAATTGTAAATCAATTTGAAGAAACAAAGAATAAAATAAATGCTATAGAGTTTGATGTTCATTGGTACAGGCGTGTCTTTCATGCGTTTGGTGCTTGTTTCTTATTTTATTATTTGTTGCCTGATGTCGATTGGATTAATTTACTAAAATTTTGGGTACCATTTTTAATACTTGTTTCACTTGTAATTGTAGAGTTTTTAAGAATAAAAGGGATGGTTAGTAGTAATCATTTTTTTGGTCTCAGAATGTATGAAAGAACCAGGGTTGGCAGCTATTTGTTTTTTGGTGTTGCCCTGGTCACATTATTGTTGTTTTTCCCACAGCAGATAGCAATTCCTTGTATCCTCTGTGCATCTATCGGCGATCCTGTTATCGGTGAGATGCGTTCTCGTTTCGGTAGGAAAAGTGCTTATGTTGTTGGTTTCTTTGTTTGCATGCTTTTCTTTGTTGTTGCTTGGTATAAAGCTGATTTTGGGGTTATGTTCTTTGTTTCTATTGTTGGTGCATTTGGTGCTGTTGCTGGCGAGGCAAAAAAATTATGGTGGATTGATGATGATTTTATGATTCAGATGGTACCCGCTATTTTTTTGTTGATTATATGGCTTAGTGCAAGTTATGTTGGGTTTAGTTTGCCAGGTGAAATAATTTATCCTGCGGCTATGCCTTCTATGCCTTGGTGAAAAATATGGATGATGCGAATAAAGAGTATTTGAAAACGGATTACGATGATCTAAAGGTTGTTAAATCAGAAATTTTCTTTACGCCCATGCTTATTATTTTGCCTTTGCTAGTAGGAGTTTTTTTAGTGTATGACTGGTTTTGTAGGGGCTATTCCCTTGGTGTTTCAGATTTTAATGGAGAGTTAATGCTCGGTGTTATTATTTTAGTTTGTAACGTTTTGTTTGATATCCCATTTGTTTATTCTTTAATTCGTTATAAAAAAACTAAGAACCGTTCTAAGATTTGATTTCTTTTGGTTCTTTTGCTCTAGAGAATATTATCAGGAAAGCAAATATCTCTACTCGCCCAAGTATCATTAGAAAAACAAATAGCCATTTAAGTTCTAGTGCCAATGTTGGGCCAACTACTCCTACGCTTAAACCTGTCGTGGCTATAGCTGATGTTGTTTCAAAGATTGAGTCTATAGGTGAGTTGCCATATGAGCTTACTATAGCCGCTGAAGCAAGTATGACACCGGCCATCAATACAACCATCATTACAACCTGGATCAGTTCAGTGTTTGTGTATTCTTTCCCAAACAGTTTAACTGTAGCATCTTGCTGTGTGATGCTATCTGTTACAGCTTTTTTGGTTGCTTTGAAGAGTAAAAGGAATCTGTAAATTTTTATTCCACCTGCTGTTGAGAAGCTGGCTCCACCAACGAACATTAAGAAGACAAAGAATAGTTTTAGATTGCCTGAAAATTGTTGGATGTTTAAGTAACTAAATCCTGTAGTGGACATAGCACTGATAACATGGAATGTCGAGTCAAATAATGATAGCGAAAAAAACATTGTTACTGCTGAGATAGATATCAAAGCCATGATAAGAAAAACTGGTACTTCGGATTTCAGGAATTCTTTGAACCTGAGTTTGAATAAACCAGCTATTACAAGAAAATTAGATGCACCGATTATCATGCCAACGATTAGTAAGATGTTTAATGGTGATTGTGTTGCTGCCATTGTAATATCATTAACAGGGTGAAATCCGCCCGTACTTAATGCTGAGAATATAAATGAGACTAAAGTTACTACGTCTCTATAACCAAATATCAGCCCTAGGACCACCATTACTATGAAACATATGAGGTAAATTAAGAGGATCAAAAAGAATGTTTTTTTGATTTTTTGGTTTTTTGTAAAACCCATACTTCTAGAAAAATTCTGTAGTTTTGCTTCTGGATAAAAGAATGCAAGTAAAACTAATACTATGCCTATGCCACCTACGAATTGGGTTAGGGCTCTGTATAAAATTATAGATTTTGGTGTATCAGATAAGTTTGATATAACCGAGAAACCTGTTGTTGTAAAACCTGATGCGGATTCGAAAACACCATCCGTAATATTTTGAACGAAATCTCCTTCAGAGATATTTATGTAAATATATGGGATGGCACCTATTATGCTTAAAAAAATAAAAACAAGTACGATGAGAACAGAAGATTGTTTAAATGTTAGTTCTTTTCTTTCACAAAATGCATTTAGTAGAAATCCGAATCCAAGAAAAACTATGGCTGCGATGAATAGAGCAATTGTAGCAGAGGTTTCATTGAATATAAATGAAACAATAACAGGGATTATTGTGAAAATCCCTGACATCTGCATAACAAATCCCAGGTTGGATAGAAGTGCTCGCATCTCAAAGAGAGTAAAGAAAAAAGTGTTTTTATAATTTCTGGAAACTTTCGCAGAACGATTTTTAATCTATGAGTTTTGATGTTAAAAGAGTTGGTAAAACAAACATTGTAGCAACAAATGAAAAGCCGATAAGTGATATTATAACAATAGCAAATTGATGCATTGATTCAATATTTGCTACGAATGTTGCTAGTAACGCAACACATGTTGTTGCTGCTGCTCCAATAATTGACCATCCTGATGTTTCAATTGTAGTTTTAACCGCATCAACTTTTGATATGCCTCTTGCTACTTCTTCCCTTACTCGCTGTGTGGCTTGTACGCTGTAATCTATGGCTGTACCTATCATGATAGATGCGATGGAGATATTTATAACAGATAGAGGTATGTCTAGTGTGACTAGTGCCCCTGGCTCCCATGCAAGCACAAATAAAACAGGCATCAATGCTATAACTCCGATTTTTGATGAGCCGAACCCAACTATGAGACATGCCAATACAAGCAAAAGAGCAGTTACAATTGATTGTATCTGTGAACTCATTATCTGTTTATTAACCTGAACTGTTATTACATCTTGTCCTACAAGCTGAGAAATCTGTCCATTATGAGGAATACTCGCTTTTTCTGCTATAGCATTAATTTTGTTTACTATTATTTCCAATTCTTGGACACCTTTGCCGGCAGGTAAAGAAACAACTATTATGGTTTTTGAATAATCCTTGTTTATTAAACCTGTTTCAGCAACTCGGTCATATATTATTTTACTAACACCTAAGATAGAGTCTAATTTTTGTGTGATTTCATTTCGATCTAGTACATCGTTTACGTTTTTGATTTCGTCGGCTACCGAAGTTACAGCGATACCAAGTTTTCTAAGTTCAACCTCTGTGTTGTAGATTGCCTTAATAACCTCAGGATAAGTAAGTCCTTGAGGATCTGTTTCAACTATTAATGCGTTGAAACTTGTTCCGCCACCGAATTTTTCCGAGTATTCTAATAGTTTTTCTATTTCAGGTATGCCTTGTGGTGCCATGTCGTAGTAGTTTACATCTGTCCTTACATTAGGCAGAAGAATCAAAGATAACACAACTAAGAAGCATGCAGCCGCAAAGAATTTTTTCCTGTATTCAACAATGATGTTGGCGAATTTTTTCCAATGATGATTTGTCTCGTGTTTCTCAAATTTTAATATAAGGCATAGACAGGGCACAAGTATGATTGAAGACAAGAAGGCAAAAGAGATACCCATAACACAACTGAAACCAAATGTTGCCATCGGCGGCATGTAAGAACTCATAAGAGAACCGAAACCAATGATTGTTGTGATTGCACACATAAGTACTGCCTTTCCAGTACGCCCTAAGGTACGTTCCACACGCTCAACTTTATCTTGTATATCGGACTCTTCAGCAAATCTATTTGCCAGATAAATGGAATAATCGACACCGAGACCTAACAATAAAGCAGCGACAGCTATAGACAACATACTAAGCTCAGGTTGTATTACACCAAGTATACCAAATGTTAAAACCAAGGCGTAACCAAGTGGCAAGAAACCTATTATAAGACCCTTGAGTGTCCTGTGGAAAAACAATAAAACCATTATTACGAGAGCTGCTGCTAGCGGGAAAACGATCTTAAGTGTTTCAAAACTGCGTTCCTGCATCGCTTTTTGCACAGCAAACGTACCGGTTACAGACATATCAGAATGTTTAGTTCCTCTGTCGTTTATAGCCACCTTAGTTTTTTCCAATATATCATAATAAGGAGCGTCACTTGCAAGCTGGATTACTATAACCGCAACATCGTATTTGTTTGTATAAAGAATACCTTTGGTTTCCTCAGCTTTTAGCCTAGTCATGTATCTGGTTATGAGTTCTTCGTAATTCTCAACATTATATGGGCTTGGTATCTCATTTTTTCCTGTTCCACCAAGACCCCCCGGAATCCATGGTTTTGCGTTTTCTTCTTTAATATAATTTGAGATACTTTGAACCGATGAAACGCCGTCGCTACCATCAGGATATGGGTCCACCGCTCTGATGATCTCATCCATCTCAGTTAAAACTCTAAAATCGCGAATATCATATGATTTGCCTGTTTGGTCAATATATACGATAATTGTGGCCCCTATAGGAAAATCATCATATATCTGATACAACAACTGTATCGCTGGGTCGTCTCTAGGTAAGAATTTATTTAAATCAGATTGCATGTAAACGTTTTGAATGTTAAGACCGATCAAGATGGTAATTATGGTGTAGACTAACAAGACCGTTTTTGGTCGTTTAACCAATATTTTTGCTAAAGATCTAGCTATATTCATATCTTATCTGGACCCTCTATAATTTTAATTTTAACACTTCCGTTATATGGCTCATTGTTTGCATGAAAAGCCAGTCTTGCAAGTCTGTTGAGTCTATCTTCCATTTCGCCCCTGTATCTTTTTAGGAGTTCCGCAGGAGGAATTGCAAAATACATGTACGGGTTTTTTCCTATGCTGCCTTTCTGGATTTTTTTTCTGTAAATCAATCTTTTATCATGCATCTCAGATAGAATCTCTCTTACGGTGCTAGGGTGTAGTTTTGTACCTTTTATGATCTGCTCACTTTTTGCACCATTTCTACCTACGAGATATACGTAGACACGTGCTCTCGCTCTGGATTTCAATATCTCGTGCACTGCTTTTTCGATGTTTTTATCTAGTCTAGTTGTTTTCTCCTGCATTATTATATACACCAATTTTATTTATCTTATTTAATAAATATGTTAATTTGTGGGTTTAAATAGTTTTCTATTTTGTCGGGCTAAAAACGACAAAATATTTTATCGGGTTAGAGGCGATAAAATTAAGAAAAATCATTCAAATCAGTAGAAATAAACAATTTTAGAATATGAGGATTGCAAAAGATTTTAATAAAACAACATTTATAAAAGATATACCGATACATTAAAATATTACTATATATATATTATTATTGGTTTCCATAAATAGAAAAGGAATAGATTATTAGATAAAAATGAAATTTGGGGGCAAAAGAAAATGGAAAGAAAGACGAAAATAAGTTTGATGATAGTATTGCTGATGGTAATATCTAGCTTTTCAGTAGCGATTGCAGATACTAGCCCACCTTATGAACCAGGCATAGTGACATTTGAAAAAACAATTTGGAATGAAGAAAATCAAAGCTGGGTTCCTAGTCTGTATGGTGTTATAATTGGTGACACCGTACATTTCAAACTTACGATAACTTATGCTATTGCAGGTTATTCTGAGGGAGTAAAACTAAGTCTTAAAAAGATTAACATTTTTGATAATCTACCTTATGGGTTAGAATATGTTGATTGTAATTCAACAGTAGACGGTACGCCAATAGTTCCTGAAATAAGTGGCATTACATTACATTGGAACCTTACAGATGCAAGTTATAATCTTGATGAAAACGAGAACCACATCATCGAATTCAGTGCTCTAGTCGTTTACAGTGAAAATGTAAATTATACAGAGCCTGAAACTAAAATTGATAACCATGCCTATGCAACTGCATGGGAATGTGGGCATATCTATTATCATGAAGAGCACGATTATGCATATATATATGTAGATGTAACAAATAAAATCGAGGTAAATAAAGAAGTATGGAATGGAAACGAATGGACCGATAGTGTCAACAGTGTTATTTTGGGTCAGACATTAACCTTCAAAATCACCATAACATACTACGGGCTATACGTAATAGATAGCATGACGGTAATAGATTATCTTCCTGATTGCCTTACATATGCTAATAATGCGATAATTACTGGTGCAGAAAATGTAATTCCGACAGTTGAAGAAGGAAAAGTTACATGGTACTGGGCGAAAGATTTGAATCTGGGAAATGGCGGAACAGTTACAATAACTTTTGATACAAAGGTTGTAAAATATTGTGAAGAAGAATATGACGGAGAAGTTAATTCTGTTAGTGTGCATGCTGAATCATTTTGTCATGGAAGTTATTGGGGATATGCTGAAATTCCAGTTAACTGTATTCCCCCCAATCCAATCTTTGAAAAGGCGGTCTGGAACGGAGAACAATGGGTTGAAAAAGCAAATGTATACGTAAATGACACGATAAAATACAAAATAGATCTAACATACTATGGAAAATATAACCTAACTGACATAGAAATCATGGATGAATTACCTTGTGTTCTAGAACATGTAGATGAAAAGGCTACCCTAACCGTTTTACACAATAACACAGGACATACAGAATCTATAGCAACTGATATATCAGAAAACAAAAAAATAGCATGGTGGAACCTCACAGATGAACTGGAAGATGGCACCACACTTTCGATAGTGTTTAATGTTCTTGTAACTGGTAGAACCGGTGACTGTGGAACTTGCGGCATAAACACTGCAAGTTATACGGGTTATTCAAATGGAAATGATTACTCAGGTAGCGATACTGCACAAATATCTTCCACATATAAACCACCAACACCACCAGCAATGCTTACCATCTCTGTTAAGAGATTTAGCATCGGCCATACACAAGTAAGTGTCAAAAACACAGGAGAAACAGAACTCTCTTTTGTAAAATGGAATATATCGGTAAACGGTGGAATACGCGGCAGAATAAATGCAAATGCAGATGGCACCATAGAAGAACTGGAGAGCGGCAGTACCGTATCAATATCCACAGGAAGGGGATCAATAAAACGCGCATTCGGAAAAATCACAGTAACAGTAACAGTATTTGTCGGAGATGAAAAATTCGTAGAGAGCTACAAAGGATTCGCCTTAGGTAGACTAGTAAGACTAAAACCTGCTGCTTAAACTATAAAAAAATCTTCTATCTTTTTTTCTTATTTTTCTATATTAATCTAGACAGTATGTAGTTTTTTTAAAAGAAAGTTTTATTTCCCAATAGAACTTGTTTAAATTAAAAGTGAACTTATATGGACGATAAAACAAGGATAGAGAAAGACATCCTGATGTTTGAAGATAACATAAGTAAAATGAGCGAAGAACTCAAAAACCATAACAATAAAGTTGTAGAACTAGCAAAACAGTACTACGAAGACTCAAAATATTATCTAAAGAAAAAAGATTACTTAACCTCATTTGGCTGCATAAACTATGCACACGGTTTGCTAGATGCGGTTATAAAATTCTAGAAGAGGTTCTTATTTATGAAAACAAACGGCGATATAAAGAAATATTATCAGTACGCATTTCCAATGCAAGCAGCGCTTTTAACATGTAACGATGAAAAAGGAAAAACCAATATTATAACAGTAGCCTGGCATACGCCCATCTCAAGAGAACCACCGCTTTACGGGGTATCAATAGCACCAAAAAGATATTCACATGATCTTATACTAAAAAATAAAGAGTTCGTGGTAAACTTTGCTCCTTATAATTTAGTAAAACAGGTACATTTTTGCGGTGTACACACAGGCAAAAATACTGACAAAGTAAAGGAAACAAAACTAACTTTAATACCTGCCCAGAAAGTAAAAGTCCCGATTATAAAGGAATGCTATGCCCATCTAGAATGCAAACTAGCAAACATTTTATCAATTGGAGACCATGACCTCTTCGCAGGGGAAGTGTTAAATGTGCAAGCCGATGAAAACGTTTTTCAAAAAAATCTTCTAGATATAAGAAAAACTCAGCCTTTATACTACATAGGTGAAAACAAATATACGACTATAAATGGAAAAGAAGAAACAAACCTCTAGTTAAACAATATCTTAATCTCATCGCCATCTTTTAAACCAAGTTTTTCTGCTGCATTGTCCTGGTTTATGCTTATTTCTAGATAATTGCTACTGCCGATAGTCGCTAATATCTGCCCTTTTTTTGCAAAACCATAGGATTTTACAAAAACCGCCTCTTTTTGTTTATTGTTAATGCAAAGCTTGATTTTTTTATTGTAATCTAAAACTTCCTTGACTTGTTTTCCATTTATGTTGGTGATAATGTTACCAAAATGGTCAAAATAGATTACTTTACCAGTAATGTTCTTTTTAGATATATTTGGTTCTCCGAAATCTAGATCAGCAAATTTATCTGTTTTTTCACCTATTTTTTCAAACGACACACCATTTACTATATGAGCTGACACGGGGGCAAAAATATCACGCCCATGAAAAGTGTTTGAAACATTTTTTAGCATGTATTCCTCGTTTTTAATCTCATAAACAGTTAAATCCCCAAGAAGTCTAGCAGCGGGTAATAGAATACCATTGTCTGGGCCTACAAGTATCTGACTTTTGGTTGTTATTATTAGTCCTTTCCTATCTGTGCCCACGCCTGGGTCTACGACAGCCATGTGTACAGTTCCAACAGGATAATAAGGCACTGTATTCTTTAGGATAAATGCCGCTTCTCTTATGTTATGGGGTGTTATATCATGTGTTATATCAATGATCCTGGCATCTGTTATGGAGGATATGATTCCCTTAATTTGAGCAACATACCCATCTTTTAAACTGAAATCTGTTAGGAGTGTTATTATCTTCATAATGCTGCCTCAAGCAATAATCAAAATATTTTACTGATTATTTAATATAACGAATACAAACAACGTTTTTTCGCAAAAGTATTTATGTA
>JBFYMH010000153.1:0-16660 GCA_041305005.1 Thermoplasmatales archaeon
TCCATCCATCACCATCGACATCAGTGTAAGCAACAACGTAAATGTTTCCAGTCAGATGTAGAATATTGCATCGGCTAGTTGTGCTCACACCACGATAAGAAAGCTGTTGTGTATCAGTAACAGCAGCATCTACGTTGCCAACGCTATCTATATCTATAGTAACAACAGTCACTCTACCAGCAGCACCACCAGGTAAATCTGAATAAGCAATAGCATACATATCAGTACCAACGTTGATAATACTGGGGCCATATCCATCAGACGTATCGTACTCAAGCCAATCGACAAGACTTGGTACGATTGTACCGTTAGATTCCCACACCTTTATAGTACGAATGTATCCATCGTTCTCAGCACCGGTATCACCAGTGCTCACGATAGCGAAATAACTATATGTACCATCAGATCCAAGTCTTACAGCATCGCAATAATGACCTTCCTGCTCGTCATATTCATATGTATTGGTAACTTGGTCTGCAGTAAGACCATATGTTGGATCTAGATAGATAAGGGTACCATACGGTATGTTATTTTTTTGTATGCTGAACCAAAACTTGCCGTCTGAAATGCCATGTTTGAAAATAAGTCCTGGTAATATGGCGATATCACTATAATTGTACTTGAAAATAATTTTTTCCCCAAATACTGTATAATACAAATTAAAAGTCTTATTTTCATAATCAAAACTATAATCATCTATAGGAATGTCTATTGTTAGATTTAGAAGATAATCTGCTTGAGGTTTAATTGATGCAGTAAAAGCAAGGCTAAATTTTTTCAAACCACTAGTGACTTTAACATACTCTAACTTTAAACCATCGACATTCTTCCATTCACCATCTACATGGGCATGAAGATTCCAATTAGCCTTCGCTAAGACATAGTTCCATGATTTGTTATACTCTGTTTCTGTTATTTTCGTAGTGTTATTGTCACTGATATCTTCCTTTTCTTTCAAAATTGTTTCTTCTTTAATTTTGTTAGATAAATGTTTTGTATAATAATCTTTATTAAATGGAGGACCAGTGATTTTATTTAAAAAAGAAAAACGATTGAGAAAGTCAATTAAACCTAGATTATAATTTCTATGAATTGCATCTCCAAAAATCCCGCCTTCTTCTTTTTTATCGGTAATTTCCGGTTTGCTTACATTTTTTTTATCTTGGGTTGATGGCGGATCTTTAATCCATGCCTCAAGTGTTATACTATTTGTGATGTCAAGACTGCCGTCATTCCCACAGTTTATATTAACACTACCATCAAAGTCGTACCCGCCATCTATTTTACTTGAAGTATTGTATGTTGCTCCATTGTTTGTGCCGTCATTGTTGTTTGATGTTGAGTCATATAGTGCGCCAGAGCTTTCGTTTAGATGATGTACCATTTTGAAGTTTGAGTCCCATGTGTTTGATATGTCCTGTTGGCTAATACAACCTGCATTACCATAATACATGAACAAAACTGTATCCTTCGTTGTATAGATGATGGGAATTTTAACCCATGCTGTCAGCTCACCATTTATGTCATCATATTTTTCTATTTCATGACTAAATTTTGTGCTGTTGTTGTCATCTGTAAAAAAAATATCATCGCCATCAGGTTGTGCATGAGCAGCTAGACCCACATCAGAGTTTATATAAACTAAAGCTGTAAAATCTGTTTGATCTGCCTGTACTTTTGTATGATCAATAACTATCATTTTTCTGTAAGCCCAGTCTGTATCCCACCACCCGACATCGGTGATATTTGTGATACTAACATCAGTTTGACATTGTTCCACAGATCTATCTTTCATGTCATCGTAAGCATCACTAATCTCTGATAATTTTGGTGGGACACTAACTGAAAATGCCTGTAATATTATAATAAAGGAAATACCTATTATTGCCGCTGTGGTCGATAAAGAAACTCCCATCCTTACAGTACCTCTAAACTTTTTTATATTTTAAATACAAAATCTTTTTTAATTGCCGTGCTCCCTACAACCATCAAATTATGTTCACCTGATGATATCACACCCATGTCTACATAAATCGTAGCAACCTGGCCAGGTTGAATATAATCAACAGAGAAATAATAACTCGTTTTAGGCAAGATGCCCCCATCTACGAGCAATTGGAATGTCTCGTTGTTTGTAACAAGATTACTATCACCTATGTTTTTCAAATAAAAAATATAATGTCCATTTTCTTCAGGTATTTCTTCATTGTCGTTAATAATCATAAATTCTGTGTCTATCTGTCCTCTCATTTTATCTAATTTTTCTGAGAGGCTTCTATCCATTTTATTTGATACTCCTATGAAAACACCTGATACAGCACCAGCCACAATTAATGATGCAACGAAGAAGATTACAGTTGCGGCTGTTAAATCAAACCCCATATTTTCACCAAATATTATTCATTTCATAATATGTACTCATAATAGTCTGATACGCCATTTTTTGTAACAACTTTTAGCCTTCTTGGTCCAGCATTTCCCTCTAGATCAGTGATATTAAAATAAGCTGTGTTTTCTAGATAGATGTATGGTTTTGAACAGTTGAATTGTTTGTTGGTGCCATTTATTAGAATGTTGAAATAACTAGTATTTAGTACAACACTTCCAATGTTCTCTATGACAATACTTATGTTGTGGTTTGCACCATTGATTGTTGTATCAACACTAGTTATGTTTACATTTGTTTGTGTTTCTTCTATAAGCCTGTTTTTCATGTCATAATATGATTCGTTAGCATCCTCAAATGTCGGAGGTATACTACCTATGATGATTTCTGCTGCTATCAATATTGATACACCAAGAATAGCTGCAGCAACTGATAGCGAAAATCCCACCTTAAATTACCTCCATTTTAAGCAGCAATATATCTTCCAGTAAGTCCCCCTCCTTTTTGATATGAGTAAATTGTAAATTTAAATAATTTTATCTGAGATGTAACTATCTAATTTTTTAGTAATTCTGGATATCTCGCTTTCAATTCTATCAATGAAGTGTCTGTCAATCTGTTTTCCTTTAAGTTTCTGTATAAAAAGTAGGGACTGGATGTGATCCTTTGCTTGCAAATCAGTTGTTCCACTCCTAGTGATTTCTTCAGTTATGCCATTTGAATAGTCCATTATGTTTATTTTTGCATCCTCAGAAATCCAACCTATATCAACGTAATAGTCCAACACCTCTATTAAATTAGGACGCCCACACCTATCAATAAGATACTGGAGCCATTTCATAAGAACTACTATGCTTTCAGGCTCATTTGGTATTTTTGTTAGAGGCTCTAGATTAATCAACTCTTGAGAGGGCACCTGTATATCATCTACTTTAACAATTCTTGGAGAAGATGTCTTTTCTGCACCCGGGTATGTCCAGCTCTTCTTCATCATGTCATTCTCTAAGTTGGATAATCTCTGCTGTAGTTTATCCACGGTTTCAAAAAGTTTTTTCATATCTGTGGTTGCTTCTATTTTTTGCTCAAAAGGCTTATCCAAGGGCTTAGCACTCAGCGGCTCTTCTTTTCTGGTTCCCTCGTCAAATTTAGAATAAGTACGCATTATATTCCTTATTTTATCCACCAAGAGATACAGTTGTTTTCTATTGATTTTTACTTGTTTTTCAACTAACTTCTTCTCTAACTTTTCTGCTATTCTCTGAGGAATCATATTTTTGGCAACAATTGTAGAAATTTCATTTTTTAGTTCAAAATCCTTTAGAACATCATTTTCATTAATGTTGCCGTTCATTTCTTCCATTTTTTTCACCCATTTAAATTTATTTTCAAACTTTCAATAAAATCATCAATCGCCAAATCTATCGCATTTTCTGAAGCGATATCCTTCATAGATAACTCAATAATTTTGTCTAAATCCATATCTGATATAGTTTCGACTGGAATTTTAACGTTCTCCTCTTTTCTTATTTCA
Organism: Thermoplasmatales archaeon; assembly: GCA_041305005.1. Lineage (GTDB taxonomy): Archaea > Thermoplasmatota > E2 > DHVEG-1 > DHVEG-1 > JARYMC01. The sequence continues at coordinate 3,918 of JBFYMH010000153.1, forward strand.
GGGTTTTCTATTTTCATTCCCATTCTCTCCGCAAACGACTCTAAATCCCCAACCCTATTTTTAACTGTATCAATCTCTTTTGTGAAATTTTCTAATGAATCAAGCCTTTTCTTTGTAACTTTCGATAAACCAACAAATGGGTTCATCTGCTCAGAAACTATCTCATATAAGCTAACAAGGTCATCTAAATCTTTTGACATTCCATCTAACTTCTGATTTAAGTTGTTTATGTCTTCTTGATTTTTCTTTATCTGAAAATCAAAATCTTTTATACTTTGAAGCATGGCACGTTTCTGCTCTAAAGCCTCCCTGGATGTCTTTTGGTCCTCGGTGTTTTCTACTTTTTGATCAATAATTGTTTTATCACTTGGACTAGTGGGCTTATTGTTATTTTCTTCTGTTGTTGAACCAAATTTAATAACTTTTCGTAGGTTTTCGACGTCCTTCTTTGTCTCCGCTACAGGTGTAATTGTGCTAGGTGTTTTGTTACCTATCGTTTCCTCTGTAGGTTTACTATCCTCACCTTTTCCCATCTTTAACTTTATCTATACCCCTCCTATATAACCAATATATAGGCTACCCTTATATACAACTATAACCAGGTATTTAACTTTTACTTCTGTAAACAATATATTTTTGCAATTCGAATAACAGTTTTATAATATTTATACTATACTTTTTGTTTTTGTCCTGTCTTTTGCGTAGGTTAAATTGTTATAACTGGTGTAAAACAAAAGTTTTAAAACGCATAACTGGTTTTAGCATATATCGTATCTATTTGTGAGAGGAGATTCCTGAACGTAAGAGATATGTTTGGAGAGGATGATAATAACGCTGGATAATCATAAAGATCCATTGGTATTCGGTATCAACAAAAATCAGGAGATAATTCAATTTAATCGTGAATGTGAAAAGATAACTGGCTATTCTAGAGATGAGGCATTGGGTAAGAAGATTTTTAATTTTTTGATATCAAAAGATGAAGCAGTTAAATGGGAAAAAATATTAGATTCGATAAGAAGAGATACGTTAGTCGGCGATATAATTTTACTATTTTTAACTAAGAACGGATCGAAAATTTCTGTGTCATGCAATACTTTTCCTGTTGATTTTTCCAAGGCAGAAACTGGGGATATATGTTTTGTTGGTGAGGTAATAAACATAGATCAGTCTGCTCATATTTCTTCTATTGAAAGTTTGAATAATCTAAATAAGGCATCATCTGATTTTGATGATAAAAATCTTGAAGAAATTTTTTCTGAAGATGTTGTAAGCTCTCAAGAAAAAGTAGACGAACAAACAAATTTAGATAAAGTCCGCTCTTACGCTAGAGAGGATATTAAAAATTTATTTGGTAAATGGCTGTATTTCTTTTTTGATACTGTTGGTGCAGATAAGAAAAAAGAGGAACTTCGTGCGATTGCACGTGAATTGGATGAGCGCAGGGTTTTACTTAATGCTCTTGAAGCTGAATTGCTTCAGGAGAAAAAAGAGCTTAATGAGAGGAGATTTGAGTTTTCTAAATGGCGCGATAAACTCGAGTTTTTAGAAAAAGAGATTGAGGATAGGTGGTTGGAGTTAGAAAATCAAGAAAAATTGTTTAGAGATCATCTTGCTTCTACCTCTAGAAAAGATTTGAGACTTAGACATATAAAAGGGGATATTAGTTTACCTAATTTCTCTGATGATATGGGTAAAGATGACAGCCGTCGTCTTGTTTTGGATAAAATCCCTGAGCGTGCTGCAGTTATTTATCGCGGTATTCTGATGCAGGCCAACAGTTCCTTTGTAGAGTTATTAGGTTATGAAATGGATGATGTTTTAGGTAAGAGTTTATTTGATTTTGTTGCACCTGAGAATCTCGAGGAAATTAAGAGATATTACCTGAATAGACTTAAAGGAGAAGAGATTTCTAATTTTGAGACGATTATTTTAACTAAAGATAATAGAAAGATGAATGTTGAAATTAATATTAAGCCGTCTTCTTATAATGGTGAAAAAGCAAATATAGTTATCATTAAAAATCTGATAAATAAAGAATAAAAATAAAAAAATTAAAAAAAAGAGGGGAGATTTTTTTTTACCAGAGATCTATGATTCTCTTTGCGTATACTGCGGGGGATGTAAACTCGAATACCCCTGGCGCCCCTGTTTCTGGTTGTATTTTACCGGATATTGTTCCTCTTACGGGTAATCCGCTGTCTTCGGGCATTAGTGCTGTTAGATTCAATAGTATGTAGAGTCTATCTCCGTCGTTTAAACCTTGTGTGCTTAGCATTGAGCCATCGGCGTCAAGTACTGATATTGCACCGTATTCTGTGGATGTACAGTTGTCAATTATTGTATAGTTTGAATAGGTTCCGTTGACAATTATTGGTGTATCAAACACGCTTTTGTTGTTTGCGCCGGCTTCTGTTATGAGTGATATGTTTAGTTTTAGTATTGATAGGTTGTTGTATTTTACTGTGATCACAGAGTTTTTCATGTCTATATCTTGTGTGCCTGCTCTTGGTCTTACTAGTAATGCTAGGTATTGGATTGTTGTTTTGTTTACATCTGTGTATCCTGCAATGTCTTCGATTACTAAACCAGCTGATACTTCTCTAATAACGCTTGATCCTACGGTTCTTGCTCTTTGCTGTAATGTTTCTGCGGTTGTTATTATTACGCTTGCTGCAACTGCCGCTACGAGGATCATCGCGATGAAAACAATAAGTGTACCTATACCAACTGCTCCTTTGTTGTTGTTTTTTAGGTATCTTGCATTTTTGTAATGTTTTTTATTTTGGGTTTTTGTATGTGATCTTTTGTATTCCATTTCAATTTCTTTGTTTGGTCTTGGTTTTATTGCAACGACAGTGTTTATTCTAAGGCATCCTAATCCTTGCTTAGAATCCACTAATATAAAACCGTCTTTGTAGTCGACGTCTTCAAGTATGCCTGTAACTACACTTGCTCTATCTTCTCCGGGCTCCTTGGTAACAATCTTACAGTACTTACCAACTAGCCTTTCCATATATTTCTTTTCCATATCCTTTCACACCTTCCGTTCGTTCCCATGCGATATTGACGCATGGTAAATGTTTTCATGTATAGTGTTCGCAAGTGACAATATATAAGACTTTGGCGTTAGAGAACCAAAATGGAAAAGAGGCCAAACAGCGAAAACATCACAACCACAAAAACGACAAAACGACATTTTTACAATACAAGGAGGAAAAAATAGCACCAACAGATTAGACAAGATCTACTGTGGCCGAAAACGACGTTTTACTCCCGTATATATAATGGTATTAATTGTATAATAAACCTTATATATTAAACAATACTAAGGAGAATCATAGGATAACAAGTGATTAAAAAATGAATAAACTGGGGAGTACCGGAATAGTATCCATAATAATACTAACAGGCTTTATACTCTCATCCATAGCAGTAGCATCAATAATAACAGGTGAAACCCAAGAAACAGTAACAGAAGAAGATGCAGAAGAAATGGTCAACCAGGTTCTAGATGAAATCACAACATATATACAAATAAAAGACCAAGTGGGAAAATTCTACTCAACATATGGAGAAAAAAAGATAGAAAAAATAGCTTTACTGATAAAACCACTTATCATTCAGGATATAGATATAACTGGATTAACAATAAAACTAACCAACGGATATGATATAAAAATACTAAACTACAGTGGGAAAGCAGAATTTATAGGAAAAAGTTCTCTTTTTGAACATGACATATGGAACGAAATAGATTACGGTAGTTACGGGTTTGTTGTAACAGTAGATAAAGATAGATCTCTAGTTGATTACAATGTTATCAACGGGGATATGGCCTATGTTATAATAAAACTAGATGGGGGCTTCTCCATACCACAAAGAGAATCATTAACTGTTACACTATTTCCATCATCTGGAATAGCTAGAACAACAACCCTAGATGCACCCCTGGCAATAAAACCAATTGCCACCTTCGAATAAAAAAATAAAATTTTGTTTTTACTTTGTTTCTTCTTCGCAGTTAATCTTTTTTGTTTTTAGATGGTCATCAGATAAACCAAGGCTTTTATCGATCTCCTCAAGTATCTTAACTTTATCCTTCCATGCGTCACCAGGTACTCCCTCTGATTTGCCCTTCCCAATTAACTCTAGTTCCATGTGTTTTTTCTTTATTTCGTTCTCAGCAGATTTTAAAATCGACGAAGTTTCCTCAATTTTTGATTTCAAGATGCTAAATTCTTTCATTTTCGAATCTATAGAAACATCTAACGAGTTCAGCTCCCTTTGCTTATCTATTAAATTTGTATCTACATGTTCTCTTTCTATGTGTTTTCTTTTTTCTCTGTCAGATTCCAACAGCCTAAGTTGATTAAACGTCTCTTGGAGTCTTCTGTCAAGTTTCTCCATATCCTGTTGTTTTCTATCTAGTTCAGCTTGTAAACCTGATATTTCAGTTACATCCTCTATGATCATTACTGCTCCATGAAACTCTCCGTTTTTATCAAGTATAGGCATATGAGAAATGTTTGTTAGATGTACATCACCTTGTTTATTCTTTATTGATATAGATTTAACAATAATCTGTTTCTTTTCTCTCTGACACTGTTTCAATCCGTCGTGTAACCGTTCTTTGCCCATAAGATCTATATCAAAAATATTACTGCCTATAACACCAGATGTTAAATCAAGCATCTCCTCTGCTTTCTTATTGAAATCTGTTATCACGCCATCTCTATCCACAGTTATCGTGGAAGAAGGCGCCGTCTCATTTATATTTATGATACGAGAACTCATCTTTTCTTTTTCCAAATTAAGTCTATTAATCTCTTTTGTCTTATCTTCCGTTTCCATCCACATCTGCTCTAGCTTTTCATCCCTGGCCTGTAGAACATCTCTAGTCCTTTCCAACTCGGTTTGTAGCTGATTTATCACATCGTTTTTCCTATCTAGAACCATCTTGTTTTCTTCTATCTGTTTTTTTACATCTCCAAATTCAAGGTTTTTCCTTTCCCAATCATCGCTCTTTTTTTTGGACTCTTCCACTTTTTTCTCAAATTCCATCTTAAACCAGTTCAAAGCCGATTTGCTAGCTTTTAATTCCCCTGTTAGATTATCTATTTCTTTCCGTGTTGTCTCTAAATCAACGTTCTTTGACTCGAGTTCCTTCTGAATCCTATCTAGATTGGTTTGTAATGGCGTTATCTCACTGCATTTTCTCTCTAGATGCATCCTAACATTTTGCAGTTCTCTACCGCTTACCTCTGATTCATCTCGTCTAATCCTTAGTTCTTTCTGAAGTTTCATGTTTTCATTGTTTTTTTCGTCGAATTGTTGTTTCATAAATCTAATTTTATCATGTTTATCCTTAAGTTCGGTTCTTAAATGCTTTAGCTCTTCCTCTTTTCTAACAGTTTCTAATTCTCTTGTTCTTAGTACGGCTTGCGTCTGTTCCATTTGTCTCTTTATATCATTTATCTCTTTTGTTTTTGTTTGTAGTTCTACGCTGTTGTTCTCCAGTTTGGCTCTTATTTTATCCAGGTTATCTGTTTTATCTTCTATTTCCCATTTGCATTGTTTTATCTCCTCGTTTCTAGAATCTAATTCGTCTTGTAATCTTGTTAACGCAGACTTCATTTCTTCTTCTTTCTTGTTCAATTCCTCGTTCCAGTTTTCTAGAGTTCTATGTTTATCTTCCAGATCCTCTCTTATTCTAGATATTTGTTCTTCGCTCTTGATCATCTCGTTTTCTTTAGTCTTTACAATTTGATGCAGATGGTCCGACTCTGTTTTACTTGTCCTGAGCTCTCGTTTTGTTTCCTCCAACATCCTATTGGCTAAATTTAATTCTCTGTTTTTTGTCTCTAACTCTTTTACTTTATTATCAAAATCAGTTTTTATATTCCCGATATCATTGTTTTTAATCCTTACCTCTTCCTGTAATTTTTGCAAATCTGTCTTTATTTTGTTTATCTCCCTGTTTTTTATTTCTAATTCTTCTCTTGTTTTAATGGATTGTTCTTTTTCGAATTTCGACTCACTTTCTTTTCTAACAAGTTCCTGTTTTAAATCATTTATTTCACGAGTTTTATTCTCTAATTCCAGTTTACTTTTTCTCAGGTCTTCGTTCGTGGCTTCTATCTCTTTATCTATCAAGCTAAGTTTTTTGTGCGTTTCTTGGAACCTACCATCTAAATCCTTTAAATCCTCTTTTTTTCTCTCTAGTTCAGTTTGTAGCCCTGCTAGTTCGGTTACATCTTCTATGATCATCACGGTTCCATGTATTTCCCCTTTGTCATCAAGCAAAGGAATCTGAGACACATCTTTCAATGATCCTTCGTTGTTTTGATTTCTTACATGTATTGATTTTACAGTAATCGGTCTCTTGTCTTTCTCGCATAAAATTTTCGCATCAATAAGTCTCTCATCTTTCATAGACTCCAATTCAAAAACGTTATTGCCTCTGATTTTTTCTGCATCTAAACCCAATGTTTCCTCTGCTTTTTTATTCCAGCTCGTTACAAAACTTTCTTTATCTAACGTTATCAAAGGCAAAGGTATGGAATCTCTCATAGTTTGCAGGTTAAAATTAAGTTGGTCTCTTTCTTTCCTTAAACTGTTTAGTTCCCCTTCTTTGCTTTTTATCTCTAGATCTCTGCTTCCTAACTCGGTTTGGAGACGATCAAACTCAGTTTCAAACCCAGTTATTAATCTGTCTCTAGTTTCTATCTCCTGTTCTCTCTCTTTTAATTCCAGTTGCAACTGATCAACAACATCAGTTTTTGTAACAAACTCCGTATGTTTTTCTTCTAGTTGTTTTTTTATTGATTCGATTATCTTATTCCTGTTATCCAACTCTTCTTTAATCGATATGGCATCTTCTTCTCTATTCTTTAGTTCAAGTTGAAGCCTAGTTATCTCTTCTAAATTTGGTTGCATTCTTTCTTTTTCGCTTTCTAGTTCTAGCTTGAATCTATTGATCTCGTTGTTTTTCTCCTCGATTTCTTGTTTGTTAAGTTTTATCTCTCCGTTCTTTTTTTCTAGCTCATGTTGTATCTTTTGCAGATCTGTTTGCATAAGTTGTACTTGGTCTTCAATTTCACTTAGTTCCTCATTTCTTACTTTCAGGTATTTTACTGCCTTCTTTAGCTCTCCTTTTGTGTTTTCTATCTCTCTGGTTTTCTCTTCTAAAGTTAAAGTCATTAATCTTAATTCTTCGTTTTTCTTTTCCAATTCACTATGTATCTTTAGCATCTCCTCAGATTGTTGTACCGGGATGGGCTTTTTTGCCATCATTTGTTTTGTCAGTTCTTCTATTATTTTGTTTCTCGTCTTAAGCTCGCTGTCTGATGATTCTATCTCAATCTGTTTGTTTTCCATCTCGGCTTTCATCATTTCCAGTTCTTGAAGTTTCTCTTGCAGGTCTGATTGGTTGCATGCTAATTCTCCTTTGAGCTTTTCTAGTTCTTCGTTCATAAGTTCAGTATTGATGTCCTTTATTCTTGGTTCTTTGATTTCCATTTGTAACTGTTTTACTTCTTCGTCTTTTTCATCCAGTTCTTTTTGTTTTTTGTCTAAATCTACTTTTATTTGTTTGGTCTCATGAGTTTTTTCTTCTAGTTTCGACTGGTTTGTTAAAATCTCATTTCTGAGTCTATCAATATCCTTGTTTTGTATTTCCAATCGATGTTTCATTTTTTCAATTTCATCTTGAAATTGTCTTATCTCATAGTTTTTATCGTCTAGTTCTGATTGATTTATCTTCCACTCCTTTGTTATCCTGTTTATCTCATCTTTGAATATATCCAAATCATTGAGTTTTTCATCGAGTTCAGATTTTAATCTTCTTATTTCTTCGTCTCTTTCCCGAATTTTTATAAAAGCCTTCTCACGTATTTTTTCAAAATCCTCTAAAAATTCTACATTTTCTGTGACATGCATTCTTTGTGTTCTTTGTCCGGATTTTATTTCTCTTGTTTCTTCATCATGACCAGTTTTTATAATTCTTCTTACAGTACCTATCTCTCCAAAAACCTTGCCGTCTTTCATATAATTTTTTGTATCAATAGCCAGAGTAACGGTGTCCCCTCTTCTTGTTATGGCCTCTAGATCGTATGTTGGGGTTTCTTTACCAATTAATTTTGATACATGCCTATACATGGCTTTTTTACGTGAATCCTCGGTTAGAAAACGTGCTTCACCGATATTTATCCCTAGTATCTCCTCTCTTGATAATCCTAGTTCTTCACAGAAAGCATCATTCACATCAATTAGTTCACCTTTTCTGTTTATCACAAAAACAGGGTCATGACTGTCTGTATAAAAACTGTTAGTTCTCTCCCTTGAATCTTCTCCTCTGCTTCCTCTCGTTCTATGAGGTTCATTTAACATATATTCTGCCCTCACCCCAAATAATTACTACGGTGAATTTTTCCAGTTGATAAGACAAATACGATATGTGGATATTAATCTTTTTTTAATTTCTATAATTTAAATGGAGGGATTCTGTGAATTACAAGATTTTTATATCTCGTTTTTACGCATAAGTTTCTCTACAGCAGATTTTAACTCGAGATACTCGCCCTCTAGCTGCTCGAATTGTCCCTTGAGGGTGTAATACTTGTTTTTGTATAAATCACCGTCATCTTTACTGAATATCGGTTTCTTGTTTTCTCTAATGTTTTCCAGATCTTTATCAAATAGATGTTCCTCTGTTTCCAACTCAGAAATTATCTGGTTTTTGCCCAGTACCCCAAACGAGGTTTTGTCTAGTCTTTGCATTAATTCTTTGCATTTATTTATGTTGACATCAAGTATATTCACTTTACGTCTATGTTCCATTACATTTTCTGAGAATTCTTTTCTGTCTATATCTTTTATAAGTCTTTTTTCAGTTAAATCTATTAGTTCATCTCTAAGAGATAGACGTTGTTTTTCTAACACCTTTAAACGGTTTAATAACATCTCTTTAAGATATATTGCTTCATCTATGTAATTGGCCATCTCATCGTCGTGTTTAACAAATATCTCGTAGAGTTCTTTGTTAGAAACCGAATCATCTGTAAGCAGAGCGGTTAATTCAGGTGATATCCTGTCTTTGAATTCTAGTTTTTCTATGTTTTTTAATGATTTTGTGTACCAACTTGGTAAGAATATTAAGCCGTTCTTGTCTTCATCAAATTGATCAATTTGAAAACTGAGAATCGCATCAGATTTTATGTCTTTTATTTTATACCCGACTAGATTTTTTTCACCATCATAAATCATGTCAAAAACAGTTCCTAGCTTCTCCCCGGTATCTTCTAGGAAAACGGATTTTCCCGTCATGTCTTTTTTAATAAAAGTCTTTTTTTTGTCATCCTGCTGTTTTTCTTCAATTGGAATATTGTCCATTGCAGGTATTAAATCTAGCAGCGACTCCTTTTCAACTTCAGGTTCTTTTGTTTTTTCTGAAGCAATCCTTTTTTCAGGTTCTTCTTTTCTCCCAAAACCAATTCTTGTTCTTTTCTTTACTATTTTACCTTCTAATGAGTCTAGGGCTTCGTCTATCTCTTTCTCTGGTTCTGCAGAAGATTTTTCTGATGTTGTTTTATTTTTATTAAAAATATGCATCCTCTGCCTCTCCAGCGTTTAACCTTTACAGGTCGCAACTGCCCTCCAATATGAGTAATGGGTCTTTCTGTTCTTTAAGATTTCGGAGTAATCTGACTATAACCCATGTTATGAATGATAATGGCACCAATAAAAACACCAATAAAACCAGGTATACACCAACCGCCCCAAATCCCAGGGCGAATAATTCTATTATTTTTTGATGGCTTGATAGTATCATCATATTTGCTTTCGCTATCATATATATAACTGAGGTTGTTGCCACTATAACGGTTGTGAGTAGTATCTTATTTCTTAGTTTGCAGCTTATAAGATAGGCTGTTAATCCAGCTACTAGTGTTGCTAGTATCATTACTATTATCTGATCAGTTATGAGGAAAAAAATTGGTATTATTATTAGAGATGCTAAAACTGGTTTTACAAAAGCTTTCTTTAGTGTCTCATCTACATTAATTTGTGCGACATCTGCGTTCATAATCCATCCGATATTTTTTGATAAAGAATGTTTTATTTTATTCTTTATTTTCGTTGTTCTTTGAATTGTTTTCCTTTTTAGAAATATTTTTGAGGTGTGACGCCATGATCTATCTATATTTAGTATTGTGTAAGTTTCACTTGCGTATGTTATGATTAACATTATTGATATGGTTATTAATGTTAAAATTGCTGCAACCAAAAAATCTAGTAAATATACTGTTAGTTCCGGATCCCAGTTGCTAAGACTTTTCATGAGGTCATCTGGGAATATAATCCAGAATGGCGAAGAATAAATCGTGATTGTACCAGTATATGTTCCGTTTTTTGTTGAATTTGAAGCCATGGCGCTTATGCCTATCGTTTTTGATTCTCCTTTTTCCAATTCAAAGACTTCTTCGATTACATGTTCTTTTATGTCTCCTTTCCCAAATGCTATGCCTTTTACCGGTGTTATACTAGGGTTTATTAGCGGGAGCTGTTTTTTGAAAGAAGTTGTTCCTTGTATTATTCTACCGAAATCAACTGCACTTTGAGGGCTATCTGTTCCTATTCCTACTGATGCTGTTGTAGTGTCATATGCGAAACAGTGTATTATAAGTAGAAAGAATGTGTATGCTGTTAGAAATAGTACTATTGTTTTTTTTATGCTTAATGGTTTTCGGCCGAATATATAAAAGCGAAGTTTTTCTTTAGCTGTTTTTGCTTTCTCTGGTACAAGAAATACTAATACTACAAGTATGACTGCCGATATTGTTAACGGTGCGAATACACCAGCGTATGTTAGGTATCCTTTTGCTGCTACTGGTTGTGATAATTGTTCTAAACCACCGTTTATCAATATTGCTATGTAGCCTATGAATGGTATCTTCAGTGGTTGTTGTCCGATTGATATGGTTTTTCCCACTACGTGATCTTCTCTTATGTGTGGTTCTGGTATGTGTGGTCCGGCTTGGTCTGTCCACTGGTTTGCGTCTCCTTTGGTTTCCAGCATCGGTTTACCTGTTACTGGATCTGTTTTTATCGCTGTTACTCTGTGGACAACTAGTTTTTCACCTGGCCAATTAATATAGCTTTTGAAGACGATGACGTCTCCTACTTTTATGTCTTTTATTGTTGTTGGAGTCCACGCTACAATATCTCCTTCTATTAGTGTCGGGTTCATTGAAGTCGATGTTACTAGGTCTATTGGGAATGCTGTGCCGGTCCATATTGACATAAAACGAGATAATATTAGTAGCAGAGCTGCTAGAAATATAATATTACCTATAAATGATCGCATTTTGAATTTGATGTTGCATCCCATCCAATTGAGTATATGTATATATTTTTGTATATTTTATACTTACGTCTAAAAAACCAGTTTTCATCAAAATTTATCTTGTTACACCAATTTTTTAAAAAAACTAGTGATTAAGATGGAGTGTATACAACTTCTACATAGACCTGTGTACAGTTACTATATTGTCTTTGTTCTCCAATTAAACCTACGCCAACCTCTAGATCATCGATTTCACTCCATGTCCATGCAGCACTGGTTATAGGGTTCACCGTATGTGTCCAACTGCTTGTAACAAAATTACTAGTTAATGTGATTGCTGTGTCGCTATCATAATAATTGTCGTTCGTAAAAATAACAGGTTTTATTGAGTTGTCTGCACCGGCTCCGGCTGAACCATTTTCTTTTCCGCATAAATATATTCTAATAAAGTTGATGCTACCTGTTTCAGTTGCGTGATCTGTTAAGTTGTAAGTATCGTTTATGTAGGTTGCCTGGTTATCTGAATATACATAGTCTGTATCTCCGTTTTGCACTGCTTCGTCTACACATTGATAGTTTTGAGCTGCTCCTGATGTTGTTAGTTGTGCGGATCTGCCAATTGCATTTGGTCTTATTATTAACAAAGAGTATGTTGTAAAGCTGTATGTTGTGTTTGTCCATAGTGTTCCATCTGTGAGGTTTACGCTCCACCAGTATTTTGTGTTGTAGCTATCCATATCAGATGATGTTTGTCTGTATGTCCCGTTGTTTACGCTATTGTTGCTTCCTATGTTCGCCCATGCCCCGGTGGCATTTGTTCTGAAAGTGACAGTCATAGTATCAGAGTTTGCATCGCTTATTGTTATTGCTAGTTGCGGGTTCAAGCTAGATACTGTTGCACCATTTGTTGGGCTTGGGCTGGTTTGCGTTGGTGCAACGTTTCTTGATTCCTGCGTTCCAAAGTTTAAGAAGGATGTTGGTGAACTTATTGTGTTATATGTAGTATTAATCCAGCTTGCATTTCTTTCAACTTTTGATACACGTATTTCATCTATTTTTCCATCCCAATAGTTTGCTGATGTGGAGTTTTCTCTGCCTATCATAAGTGGTGCAGCTTGTGTTCTTGGCGGATTTACATTCATTATTCCCGAATTTTCTAAAGTTCCATTTACATATAGACGCGTGTATGTGCCTGTGCCATTATTTGTACCGACCACGTAGTGCCAGCCTGTTGATGTTAGATCTGTTGTTCCCTCGCGGGTAACGTTCACTCCACTTGTTGTTCTAACTACTAACATCGGTACCCCGGTGGTCTGTTTTGAGTATAATGCGAAATTCCTATCGGTGTAATCATTGAGTTCTTTATCTATCATAAAACGAGCATTTACTTTATCAT
>JBFYMH010000154.1:0-7455 GCA_041305005.1 Thermoplasmatales archaeon
CATCTAGCAGATCATTTTAGAGCAAAAAAAATATACCTAGTTGGTTTTGATTTCAACAAAACAATAGGCAAATACTCTTTTCCAAGGAAAAAAGATAAAAATATGAAATTAAAGAAACTTGAGTGGTGTAAAACACTGGTAGATAAAATAAAAAACATACAATATCTTTGATTCTAATCTTTTACTAGTTATATTAATTAAACACCTTTTGTATTCCATCAACTACAACTATGGAGCTTATAGAGGGTCTGTTAATTTTTATTGCCATAATCGGCGTATATATCCTCTTAGCGTTTATGCTGCATAAAAAAGGCTTCCTGAAAAAACACAACATATCTTTTTACGGTCCTGCACTGATGTGGCGAACTGAAAAGGGCATACGTTTTCTCAAAAAACTAGCCAAAAAAGACAGGTTCTGGAGAATCTACGGAAATGGTGGCATAATATTTTGTTTCATAACAATGGTGCTTATGACATTGTTAATGATCACTACAGTCTGGCTTGTATTTGGTTTTACAGCTGAAAAAAAGGCTATGCTGCCTGGTCCTGAGTTCGCGGTGATATTACCGGGTATTAATCCAATATTGCCCATGGAATATATCGGATATATAATCTTGGCTCTGGTAATCGCAATAGTGGTCCATGAGTTTTCACATGGCATCCTAACACTTGTAGGTGAATTAAAGGTAAAATCACTTGGCATACTTTATTTAATTATCCCTATAGGGGCTTTTTGTGAACCGGATGAAGAAGGACTCAAAAAAGCAGATATCAAGCCAAGGATGAGGATATATGCTGCCGGTCCAACTTCAAACATGATAGTTGTTTTACTTAGTATTTTACTATTGTCTTTTGTTTTTATGCCTGCGGTACAACCAGCTGCGGAAGGAGCCGTAGTATTCACTGTCGACTCGGATTCGCCAGCTGAACAAATGGGATTAAAACCAGGTGTAATCATAACTTATCTAAATGATACACGAATAAACAATGGTGACGATTTTTTTTATGCATTGAATATAACAAAAGATAACCAAACGGTAAATATTTCTTACGTAGAAGGCGATAAAACCCATAATGAACAAGTTACTCTCGGGAATAAATACTTTGAATTTGAAAAAAGAAAAAATATTTACCCAACGAACAATGAATCTTACAAAAAGAAGGGTTATCTTGGAGTACAATCTTTACTCACAAACAGTGCATTCAAAGGATACTTGTCAATTCTGAAAAACCCTTTCACTAGTTTTCCGGATGGTCTTCTTATATTTTATAGCATACCCTTAACTGGTTACTTCGAAGGATACAACCCTCTGGTGGCGCCATTCACGGATAACTATGTAATAAAAGGTCCACTCAGTGTAATACCCGCAGATGTATTCTGGATTATAATCAACTGTTTGTACTGGATTTTCTGGTTGAATGTTGCTCTTGCTCTATTTAATGTTCTACCTATGATACCACTTGATGGCGGATTTTTATTCAATGATGGATTGAGAACATTAATAAAAAAGATTAAAAAAGAAACCACAGAAGAACGAAGAGAAAAAATCGTGAAAAACGTATCATTAGCTATCTCACTTTTGATACTGGGTCTTGTTTTAGTCCCATTTTTTATAAAATACATTTAGATGGTAAAAAAAACTAAGAAAAAATTATCAGTTTATGTGTTTACTTCTATTTTTACAGTGCAAGGTGTTGGAAGTTTCATACGTGCCCTGCGAGCAGCTTCTTTTACATGAATAAGATTTAACTCTGTTGTTTCAAGAGTCATTAAAATCTGCTCAGGAAAAACCCTAGCAGCAACACCAACAGGTTTACCATAGGATCTTCGCATACCCTGGGAAACACGGTCTGCGCCAGCCCCGGTTGCCTGCTTATTCTCTCTGATAACAATATGTGGATAAACAAGCACCTTCATCCTATAGTTAGCTACCCCAACTTTTTTCTCCATAACCCTGTTCATAGTTATACGAGCTGATTCAAGTGCGCTATGTCTAATCTGACATTGCTCATCAGCAATAAGAGACAGCTTTAGAGGAAATTTTTCATTCTTGTTACCTATTATAAACTGGGTAATTCTCGACGCAGGAACACCACCCATATACTCCCTACGTGTGGTTGCCTGGCCTCTTGGATACCGATACATGCTATTTGGTTTGCGTGATGCCATCTTTTACACCGAGTAAAACCTTTAGATAGGAAGACCGAAATAGGGTATGGTATTTATAATCCTTTTTACAGTTTTTTTATAATTAACCCATATACCATAACATTTAAAACAAGTGTTACATTGCCTAATTCTATCCAAAATTATTAAGATAAGTGATAAATAATGAACAAAAACAAGATGGTACTACCTGGAGACCAATTAGCCACTTCTGAAGAACTCACACCAGGTGAGGGTACATTTGAAGAAGAAGGAACAATAAGAGCATCCAGAGTAGGGATATATGTAATAGATGAAAAATACAAAAAAGCAACGGTAAAACCGTTGACCAGTGTACCAGTTATGATTAGAAACGGAGATACAGTCCTAGCAACAATCACTATGGTAAAACCAAACATGGCAATAGCTGATGTGATACACGTAATTGGTAAAAAAAGAGCGATATCAGGCGACACAAACGGTACAGTAAGAGTATCAGAGATAGCACCAGCCTATGTTAAAGAAGCAAATGAGAAATTCAGCACTGGAGATATAATAAGAGCAAGGATTACACAAGTAACACCAAGCCTACAACTGGCTACAAAAGACAACGACCTAGGCGTCATAAAAGCCGTATGCGGAAAATGTAGACAACCCTTAATTAGGAAGAGCATGATTCTCGAATGTAAAAACTGTGGCAACGTAGAAAAGAGGAAGATCGCCTCAGATTACGGAGAATTCGACCCAAATAAATTCTAAAATTTTTTAAAAGAGTGATAAATATGGATTTAAAAACAATTAAAAAAACAACCAAAGAACTCGAATTAGAAGTTACTGATGAAAACGAGACTATACTAAACCCTATTGTACAGGTACTACTAAAAAACGAAGATGTTGATTACGCAACTTATATGATGGATCATCCTGAGTCAAACAAAAGAACACTTTACATCCGAGTAAAAAAAGGTAACCCTGAAGATATATTAAAAAAAGCTGTGAAACAACTAGAAGACGAAATTAAATTTTTTATAAAAAATTTTGAAGATAAGAGTAAAAAATAGGATGAACGTTTCAAAAACTGAAAAAAACATAGGCATAGAAACCTTTTTTTCAACAGTTGATGGTATAAATGGAAAACTTCGTACAATCCCGGAAGATTTTTTGGTAAAGGAAATATCTCAGTATCCACTAGTTAAAGAAAATGGCAACTACACTATTGCAGAGATCACAACCACAAACTGGGAGACAAACACTTTCATAAACGAAATATCTGACAGACTGCATATATCACGAAATAGAATCAGCTTCGCTGGCACCAAAGACAAACGAGCAAAAACCACTCGGCTCATGTCTTTCTACAAAATACCAAAAGAAAAACTATCGAGTATACAAATCAGAGACGTCTCCATAAACAACATCTATTATTCTGATCAACAAGTAAAAATAGGGGAACTCGTAGGCAATAGATTTGAGATTACAATAAGAAACATAGAACCTAATATCAAACCAAAACAGATACAAACCATAGCTTCATTTATAATCGAAAAACATGGTTTCCCCAATTTCTATGGCATACAACGTTTTGGTACGATGAGACCAATAACTCATGTTGTTGGGGAGCATATAGTTCGTAATGATTTTCAGAAAGCGGTTATGACCTATGTTGCAAACCCCCTCACGGGGGAAGATGAATACAACTACAAGTTACGTGAAAGACTACAAAAAACAAGTAATTTCTCGGAAGCGTTAACATCCTACCCAGATGAACTAAATTTTGAAAAAGCCATCCTAAACAAACTAGTTGTTGACCCAAATGATTTTGTTGGTGCGCTCACACAACTGCCAAAGAATCTTTTGACAATGTTCATCTATGCTTACCAATCATATCTTTTCAACAAGATTCTCAGTGAACGTATCCTGAGAAAACTGCCTCTTAATAAAGCAGTTGTAGGTGATTTTATCCTACCTGTTAGAAACAATGTTATAGATGAAAGTGAACTGATAGAAACCACAGATAATAACATGGAAAAGATCAATAAACAGATTGCAAAAGGCAAAGCATCTGTTAGCGGTCTTTTATTTGGTAGCGACTCGAAGTTTTCATCTGGGGAAATGGGCGAAATAGAACATAAAATAATTGAAAAAGAAAAACTAAATCCAAGAGATTTTATTATACCTGAAATTCCTTTTATTTCATCATCTGGTTCAAGGCGTCCTTTGTTGACACCTGTTAATAATTTGGAATTTGAACTTATGGGAGATGATCTTAATAAAGACAAGCTTGCTTTGAAACTGAAATTTGAATTAAGAAAAGGATCTTATGCAACTTCACTCCTGAGGGAGTTTATGAAATCAGATGATGTGAAAAACTATTAAAAAATTGTCCTATGGAAATTATTTTAACGGTCTTCTACCATTAAGGTTTCACCTCTTATAGGTTAAATTAACTAAACATGGTGATAAAAACGACGATAGAAACACCGCCTCAGAAATATAATCCAAAACAAGTGGAACAAAAAATACTAAAGTTCTGGGCAGACGAAAACATATTCAAGAAATCCATTGAACAAAGAAAAAACTGCAAACCATTTATTTTTCTTGAGGGTCCTCCAACAGCAAACGGGCTTCCTCACCCAGGCCACGTTCTAACCCGTGTTATGAAAGACCTTGTTCTACGCTACAGAACAATGGATGGTTACTATATAGAACGAAAAGCAGGCTGGGATACACATGGTTTGCCTGTGGAGATAGAGGTAGAAAAGAAACTAGGTCTTGAGGATAAACAAGGTATCGAAAAATATGGTGTAGCAAAGTTTAACGAGGAATGTAAAAAAAGTACGCTAAGGTATGAGCGTGCTTGGGTTGATATGACTCGTCGGATAGCTTTCTGGCTTGACATGGATAACCCGTATATAACTTTTAAAAACGAATATATTGAATCTGTCTGGTGGTCTCTTAAACAGGCTTGGGAGAAAAAACTACTATACAAAGGGCACAAAGTGGTGCCTTACTGCCCACGTTGTGGTACTGTACTATCGGCGCATGAGCTTGCACAGGGATACAAAACTGTTGAGGAGCCGTCAATTTTTGTGAAATTTAAACTGAAGAAAGAGGATGCATATTTTCTTGCATGGACTACTACGCCATGGACTCTCATCTCGAATGTTGCACTTGCCGTTCACCCAAATGAGACTTATGTTAAAATACGATACAACAATCAAACTTTGATTCTTGCTGAAACTCGAGTTTCGGCTTTGTTGAAAGGTCAAGAATACGAATTGCTTGATAGCTTCCCTGGTAAAGAGCTAGATGGTTTTGAATATGAACCACTTTTCAATTTTGCCGAACCAGATAAAAAAGCATGGTATGTTGTTTGCGCTGATTTTGTAACCATGGATGATGGGACAGGTATCGTTCATATAGCTCCTGCTTTCGGTGAAGACGATTACAACATTGGCAAAAAATGCGATCTTCCAGTTGTTCAACTCGTTAAACTTAATGGAACTTTTCCAGATGAAGTGACACCATGGAAAGGCCAGTTTGTTAAAGACGCAGATCCAAGCATCATAGAACATTTGAACAAAAAAGGACTAATTGAAGGAACTAGGGATTACACGCACGAATACCCGTTTTGTTGGAGATGTGACTCACCATTGTTGTACTATGCGATGGAATCATGGTTTATAGCAATGTCAAAAGTGCAAGAATCTCTTGTGAAAAACAACAATCAGATAAACTGGTATCCAGAGCATCTTCAGCAGGGTCGTTTTGGGGATTTTATAAGGGAAGTAAAAGACTGGGCGCTTTCCAGGGATAGGTACTGGGGGACACCGTTACCAATCTGGATATGCACAAACAAAAAATGCAATCATACAATATGTGTCGGCAGCATCGATGAGCTAAGAAAACTAAGTGAAAACTTCAATGATAACTATGATCTGCATAAACCATTTGTTGATGAGTTAATATTACGTTGCCCAAAATGCAAATCTCAGATGAAACGTGAAAAAGAAGTAATTGACTGTTGGTATGACTCTGGTTCTGCTTTTTTTGCTCAATGGCACTACCCATTTGAAAACCAAGAAAAATTCAAGAAGAATTATCCTGTCGACTTCATAAGTGAAGCCCTTGACCAAACAAGAGGATGGTTTTATTCTCTGCTTGCGATTTCAACGTTCTTGTTTGATAAACCAACATACAAAAACGTGTTAACATTGGGTTTGGTTTTAGATAAAGACAACCAAAAAATGAGCAAAAGCAAACAAAACTATGTTGACCCCAGTATAATACTTGATCATGAAGGCGCAGATGCATTGAGATGGTATCTGATATCTGCTAACGCACCATGGATGTCCACACGTTTCTACGAAGAAGCAGTAAAAGACACCCTCGGTAAATTTGTTCTCACGCTATGGAATTCTTATAACTTCTTTGCGACCTATGCTGCCATAGATAAGTTTGATGCTAAACGTGAAAGGATAGCGATAGAAAAAAGAGGATTGTTGGATAAATGGATTATAAGCAGGTTTAACAAAACAGTTTCTGAGACTAGAAAATACCTCGAAACATTTGAAATCCACAAAGCTGCACGTGCCATAGAAAACTTTGTAATAGAAGACTTTAGCAACTGGTACCTCAGAAGATCAAGGAAACGCCTCTGGGTTGAAGAAAAAACAGAAGACAAACTAGCAGGTTACTCTACGATGTACGACATATTTTTAGGTTTATCAGAAATTTTGGCACCATTCATACCATTCATAACAGAGGAGATCTACAATAACATTAAAACAAGTGATATGCCGGAGAGCATTCATTTATGTGATTACCCTGAAACAGATAAAAAAATGATAAATGAAAAACTAGAAGAAGGAATGAACAAGATAAGAAGACTAGTCGAAATAGGTAGAGCTCTTAGATCAAAAACAGGAATCAAAGTAAGATGCCCGCTCAACCAAGCAGCCATAGTTTGTAAAAAAGAAGAAGAAAATCTGATTAAAGATTTGCTAGATTTGTTAAATGAAGAGATAAATGTTAAAAACATATCTTTTGCCAGAGACACAACGCAGTTTATGACAAAAACGGTTAGACTGAATTATTCACGTGTCGGCCCGAAACTAAAAGAAAAAGCAAGAATCGTTAACGAAGAAATAGAAAAATCGGACAAAGAAAAACTTTACAAAGAACTATTAAAAAATAAAAAAATAACAATAGAGCTAAGAGATGAGAAAATACAACTAACAAAAGATGACTTTGAAATAGTTGAACAAGAAAAAACACAATATGCGCGGCTAGAAACAGAAGGAATGGTT
>JBFYMH010000155.1:0-11067 GCA_041305005.1 Thermoplasmatales archaeon
ACCACAACGATTACGTTTGCAGAAAAAATCTTTTCTTTAATATCAAACAATCTATGGACACCAGCGACGCCTATGTCGTAAATCTTTTCAACCTTATTTCCAAGCAACTCTGCCGTCACAACCGCTTCTTCAGCAACAGGTATATCTGATGTTCCTGCGGTAAGAATCAATATTTTTCCCTTCTTTCGTTTCTGATTGTATTGTTGAACGACAATGGTTTTAGCCTGTTTGTTGTACATTGCGTTTGGATGACGTTTTTTGATAACATCATACAGAGTTTTTGTAGCTTTAGTCAACAGTATGTTTTTGTTGTGTTTCATCATAGCAGTAAGGATAGAAAGAACCTGGTCATGTGTTTTCCCTTGGCAGAAAATTGTTTCAGGAAAACCTTTTCTTATCTCCCGATGTGTATCTATTTTTGCGAACCCTAAATCCTCATAAGGCAAACCTCTCATTTTTTCTAGTACGGCTGCCAAATCAATTCTTCCTGCTTTGTAATCCTTTAGGATTTTTTCCATGCTTTAGCACCTCATTTAAACTACCTGTTCTATAACCCTCGATATCCATCGTTACATATGTGAATCCTAGTTTTTTGAAATAATTTGCAATCTTTTCTGAGTGTTTGATAATTAAGTTGAAATCGTCTTTTGTTACTTCAATTCTCGCTACCTCTTTGTGATATCTAACACGAATCTGACGTAAACCCAATTTTGATAAAAAATCCTCCGCTAGTTCAACTTGTCTAAGTCGTTCTTTCGTTATTCTCGTACCATATGGAAACCTTGAGGCAAGACATGCCAAAGCAGGCTTATCCCATGTTTCAAGATTCATATCATGTGATAGATATCTTATCTCTTTTTTTGTTAAACCCGCCTCTTTTAGCGGGCTTCTTACATCAAGTTCTTTGACTGCTTTTGTCCCTGGCCTGTAATCCATGGCATCATCAACATTTGACCCATCAAGCACATAGTTTATGTTTTGTGTTGACGCTATTTTTTTGGTTTTTGTAAACAACTCCTTTTTACAATAATAACACCGGTTCGGAGTGTTTTTTGAAAAATGTTTGTTTTTCATCTCCTCTGATTTTACAATCCTGTGTTTTACTCCTATGTTTTCTGCAAACTTTTTTGCTTTAGTCAGCTCCTGTTTTGGGTAAGTTGCTGAAGTAGCAGTTATTGCTAAAACATTTTTTCCAAGTACATCATGTGCGATTTTTAACAAAAAAGTGCTATCAACTCCACCTGAGTAAGCTATAACGACTCTATCCATTTCTCTTATGATTTCTCGGAGTTTTTCCAACTTCTGGCTAGTATTATTTTTCACAGAATAAAAAGAAAATATAGAGCCTATATAATGGTTATCAGATGGTTTTTTATTTAGCAGATGCCACTAGGCCAACATCAGATGTTTCTTCAATATCAGATTTCTTCTTTTTTTCTTTCTTTGATACGTAACCGATTCCTATATTTGTCAACTCAACTGTATCATACGATACGTATTGAACCATTTCCATCTGTGAAAGTTTAAGTATCATCTTGTTTAACTCATCTTTAGTTATTCGTAATATATTCGAAGCTGTATCTGCATTCATATCTTTCTCAAACATAAGTCTCAATAGCTCGTATTCTTTTTCGTAGATTCTTGCCTCTCTCTCCATTTGGCGTGGATCAATATCTTTGTAACCAGATAATCGCTCTACATAGTTTTGGATTATTGCATCCAGATTAAGTCGATCTAAAACCTTTCCGTCATTATCGTATACTGTGCAGTATAAACTACCAGGCTCATGCTTCCAATGTGATACGTCACCCCATGTGTAACCTATTAGGTTCTCAGGTTTTTTCCCTGGTTTGCCCCCAGGTGTTCCTTCTGCTATGGTTTTTTTTCTTTCACGTCGATTATAAGCATAATGTTGCTCCACTTGTATCTGGTCGAGATCTACAAAATAATCTTTAATATTTTTTGATATTTCTTCCCCAGCATATTTTTTAAGTTCTGTTATAAAAAATAATCCAGCCTCTGCATCTATGTCGTTATACACCACTCTTATAATTGATTCAATTGATTTCCCTACCTGCTCAGGGTTAATAGAATCTATCTCAGATGATACACTTATGTTAAGATTACCCTCTGATAAAACACTCGGTTTTATAATCACATATTTCAAGAAATCGTATTTGCCCTCGAGAGCTTTTAATGTTGCGCCGAGAGCCTCCTCAGCTAACTTGGCCGAAGTCCTTCTACTAGACACACTATAAATGGCTTTAAGCACGACTTCAATCAAGGCCGAATTTTTAACTTGCTTCATTTTCCCATCTACTCAAAGATGGTAAACACAAATTTTGTTTTATAATGTTTGGTTTAAACCCATGTTTTTTCTCTTTTTCCAATTTCCTTTGTGGTAAGCATAGCTTACTACTAGTGGAAATGTTAGAGTCGCTTCTGAAAACACCATCTGTTCATACTCGGTATCAACTTTTCCCCAGGAGTTTGCCTCTTTTAGTGTCGAACCTGAAAGACCACCGTCTCTCTCATCCGCTACTGTCAACTGAATAGCATATTTATGCATAGGTGCATCAATACCTAGGATGTCGGCAGCTACTACAGTATCTTGTACAAAGTTCTTTGGCACACCGCCACCAATCATAACTAAACCGGTTTGTTTCGCCTGAGCTTTAAGCTGGGTTAATTCCCTAAAATCTTTAACCGAATCAATAGCGACATGCTTTTCTTTTCGTTCGTTCTGATGGAAAACCAAACCAAAACCTGCGCTAGAATCTGAGAACGCTGGGCAGAAAATCGGCAACTCGTGTTTATACGCTTCTAAAACAATAGAATCAGGGTTTTTACCATTTTTATCAAGGTATTTTCCCATCTCATAGATGAATTCTCTAGAGGAGTATGCACCAGGTTTTAACCCATCTGCGATTTTTTTTGTTGTCATATCACAAATACGCAGATCATCCTCATCTATGTAGGTATCATATATCCGGTCTATGTGTATATTCTGGAGTTTGCTATCATCAACACGTATCTCCCCGCGGTAATGATGGAAACCAAGCCCCTCAAAGAAATCCTGGTCAACAATAATAGCACCTGTTGAAACAATTATATCAATCATGTTATTGCGAATCATATCAACAACAACATTTTTCAAACCAGCACTAACAAGTGACCCAGCCAAGCATAAAATTACTGTACAATCTTTATCTGCAAGCATCGTATCATATATCTTACACGCGTTTGCTAGATTTCTAGACTGGAATGCCATACGATCAAAAGAATCAATCAACGGCACAGCGTTGAATTTCTTAATGTCGATATGCTCTATTTTCTGCGAAAGTAACTGCTTTTTATCATCTTTTATTTCATATTTCATTTGCATAACCTACAGGCATATGCATCTGTAGTTTTTCTTTTTTTCTACTAAATTCTAGAGAAATTAATAATAAAACAAGATATTACAAATCCAGAAAGGCATATGCGTAGTTCATTTTTTCTATAAAAAAGAAATATGCCATGTTTTTTGGATGACGAAGGCTAGATTTTATTAATATGCTGCCGTATTAGTATGAATACTGAAGAGGGAGTTTTGATGAACGGAGGTATCTCATTTTTTGGGAAAATTTGGCGGCCGAGTAACATATCTTTCTGGTTGTTGCTTGTTTTATTGCTGTCTTTGTTTCCTTTGACGCAGGGTTACCAAACACAAACAAAAAGTATCAATGTTACATATAACTTTGAATGCCCAACAGTTGAAACTATTAACATCGAAGGCTCTTCTTATGATAGGGTTTTTTTAGCTGATAGTCTAACTGCCAGCAATTCCGGTGAGCCAAATATTCCATCAAGAGGAGCATATGTTCTTTTGCCGCCGAAATCCAAAGCAAGCAATATACGAATTGTTACTGGTGAAAAACATTTGCTCGGGGCAGGTTTTAATGTCGACCCAGTTGGTGAACCAATTCCTATAATTCAATCGCCGGTTATTAAAAAAATCAGCGCAAATAACTTAATTTATCAAACAGATTTGTTGTATCCTGGTAAGCTTTACACAGAGGTTGGTACTTACAGTTTCCGCGGCTACGAAATCCTCGTTTTATTGTTGCATCCAGTTCAGTACAGCCCCGTAAATGGTGAAATATATTACTATGATGACATGCAAGTTATTGTTGACACAATTTATGATGATCAGGCAAATAGTTTATTCCGTGGTTTCGAACAAGACAAACAAGATGCAATGAAGAAGGTTGATAACCCTTACGTTGCTGAGCAATACACTTGGATCAGATCATCTTTTATGGACTCGTATGACCTTCTTATTTTAACCACCGATTCACTTAAATCTGGTTTTGAGCCTTTGAAACAGGCACACGATACCACAGATGTTGCTACAGTGATTAAGACACTAACCGACGTTGGTAGCAGTAACCTTGATGATATCCGTGACTACATTAGAGATGCATACAACAACTGGGGAGTAGAATACGTTCTTATCGGTGGTGATGCCAATGTTGTACCTGACCCGGTTCTATGGGTTTCAGGGATGGATGAAAATACAACCTACTATGAGGACAGTATTCCTGCTGATTTATTCTATGCATGTCTTGATGGGCCTTATAACTACGACGGCGACAATAAGTGGGGTGAACCAAACGATGGAGAAGGCGGCGATGATGTTGATCTTATAGCTGAAGTCTATGTTGGCCGTGCTTGTGTAGACAATATGGCTGATGTGAATGATTTTGTCACAAAAACTGTAGCTTACATAAACATAGATCCTGATGATCCATATCTAAAAAATGTCCTTTTGGCAGCTGAATACCTTGGTGATTATGGTATTGCAAGCTATGGTGGAACATATATGGACCAGCTTGAGGGCGGCTCAACAGACGATGGTTATACAACGGTTGGTATACCTTCAAGCAATTATACTATTACTAAGTTATACGATTCACCGAGTTACTACTGGGAGCCATCAGAACTTATGGCGATTATAAACAACGGCGTGCACATAATCAACCACCTGGGACACGCATCCTATGATTACAACATGAAGATGTATTCTTCTGATGTTAACTATCTTACTAACGATGACACCTGTTTCATCTATTCACAGGGATGTATGGCCGGTGGTTTTGATGACCCATGGGGATATGATTGCATAGCTGAAGACTTCACTGTAAAAACCAGCCATGCTGCATTTGCTGGTATATGGAACGCTAGATATGGTTTCTTCTGGTCTTATAGCACAGATGGAGACTCACAACGCTTACACAGGCAATTCTGGGATGCCGTATTTGGTGAAGGAATACCACAGATAGGAAAAGCAAACCACGACTCAAAAGAAGACAACCTCGCGATTATCGGTAGATCTTGTATCCGCTGGGTCTACTATGAAACAAACCTCTTCGGAGACCCTGCTCTTTGTTTCTATGAGAGTGAAACACCGCCACCACCAAATAATCCACCTGAAAAACCTGCGAAACCAACAGGCCCACACTCAGGAAACCCTGGTGTACAATACCTGTATACAACAAGTACAACAGATCCAGAAAGCGATCCGATTTACTATATGTGGGATTGGGGAGACGGAAACCTCAGTAACTGGCTAGGTCCTTATGATTCTGATGAAACATCTACCGCAAGCTACGCCTGGGCTCAAAAAGGAAACTACAACATAAAAGTAAAAGCAAAAGACATCTACGGTGCTGAAAGTGACTGGTCAGATCCACTAGCAGTCAGTATGCCTCTAGACCTATCAAGCAGTCAACAAATTCTTCAAATGATTAAATCAATAATATTAAAAAAAGCCATCTAAGAACATATCTGCAGCAAATACACTAATACAAAAACTCTTAAAAAAACCACACAAAAACTTTATTGTGTGGTTCGAAAAGTAAAAATCCCATTTTTTCTCCTTAATATCTGCAGATTATTGTGCCCTCGCTGTTTCTGACGATATAGTTTTCATTATCCTCATCAAAATCAACTGTTAAATAAGACCCATCAATGTTAAAAATCACACCCGTCTCCGCATCAAATGATACCTCGTTGAAAAACTTGTTAATCGCAAAGTAATCCCGCCAGTCCCTTACCATGCCTGCGCAGGTCCGGTATTCTCTTCTTTGTTGAGATTTATTGATTGGGTCATTTGCCCTCCAATCCCACATCATAAGCAGAAATTCGAGTTCTTCTACCGTTAAAATCTTGCAGATATTATCAAGCCAATATCTTAGTTTACTGCCTTTTGCATTTCTATGTGTAAGCTCTTCTTTATCGTTTTCTATGAAACTATCCCATTTTATTTCTTTTACCAGTTTATCCTTATGCCGCTTCTTGTCCTGCTGTTGTTTACGTTTTTTACCGCAGTCTCTGCATCTTATAGCATTATGGTGCAGATCAGAAATGTTTTTTCCGCAGTCGACACAAGCTTTAATGGTTTTTTGCTTAGGCATCTCTCTTCCTTGTTTAAACTTCTACAATATTAATATTGTAACTGCTACTTTATTATTTTTTTGTATACTCTTGATGCGGCATATTTTTCATAAAATCGGAAAGAAAAAGAATGCAATTTATAGTTTTTAATAGAGGACTTTACGGGGTTTCATTCAAAATGTTATCATTACGACAAAAACTACAGTTAAAAGTTATAGTAATAACAAACTGCTTTCATTGAGACAAAAATTACAGTTGAAGGTTATAGAAATAACAAACGATTTATATGTCTATCATGCAATAAATTATATTATAGAGGGCTGATAAAATGAACCGAAACGCAAAAGAAAGTATTTATGAGGTCGGTCAAACCTTAGGCCTAACTAAAGACGAAGTAATAAGCGCAATAAAAATGAGAAAGAGACAAATTTTCTATATCGTGATCCCCGTAATGGCTTTGTCTGCATTTAGCCTCGCGGTATTCCGTGTTTTGGGGACCCACTATGGTGGCGTGAGCATACAGGATTTCAGAGTCTTAGGAACACAATATGGGAGCGTATGTATAGAGGATTTCAAAATATTCCTAAGCAACTCTAGAATATTTAAAATACTGTTAGGATTGTTAGGCCTATAAATAAAAACCTCCCGGGGAAATGCATCAATTCCTTAGAATGCAAAAATATATGATGCATTTCTCGTTTTACTATTTTTATTATATTGTAGACAGGTTAGGTTAAATATGTTCGAGAAAAAATATATTCCATATGGTGCATTAGTTGAACTTACGCTTAAATGCAATATGAGATGTTTGCATTGTGGATCATCTGCTGGAACACAAAGAGTTGTAGAACTTTCAACAGATGAATGGATTCGGGTTATGAAAGAACTTTCTGAAATGGGATGCAAACTTGTTACAATATTGGGCGGTGAACCACTTATTAGACCTGATTGGTTTGAAATTTCTGAGAACGTTAAAAAACTTGGAATGTATCTCACTATAATCTCCAACGGTCTTCTTGTTAATGAAGAGACAGTTTCTCTTTTTAAAAAATTAGACCCCTACGCAGTTGCAATAAGTCTTGATGGCGGTCTACCAGAAACGCATGATTACATAAGAAACAAAAAAGGTTCTTTTGACAAAACAATGAATGCTTTGTCGTTGCTACGAGAAGCAAATATAAATACCACGGCCATAACAACGCTAAGCAAAATCAATTTTAAGGAACTGTCACAGATAAGATCTCTTTTACTTAATAAAGATATTGCTTGGCAAATACAGATAGCATTTCCCGCCGGTAGATTTCCAAAAGAATTAACTCTATCAAAAGATGAGTTTTATGCAGCTGCATTATTTATTGCAAGTTGTAGAGAAAAATATACCGTAAAGGAACTTCCTGTTATGGGTGCTCATTGTTTTGGTTACAACTCCAAGGTTCTTCCAAATATTGGCATCTCGCCGTCATGGACTGGATGCCTTGCCGGTCTTTTTAACATAGGCATTCAAAGTGATGGAGGAGTAAAAGGATGTTTGTCGTTATCAGAAAAATTTTTAGAAGGTAACGTCAGAGAGGCAAGCATTAAAGAGATATGGAACAAGGACTCTTTTGCTGCTTATAATCGAAAATTTAAAAAAGCTGATCTGAACGGTGAATGCATAGGATGCAAATATGGGAAAACTTGTAAAGGCGGTTGCATGTCTGTATCAGAATCCGTAACAGGGCAGATTCATGCTGATCCTTACTGTTTCAGACTAGTTGAAAAATCGAAGAACTTGTAATTAAAATATTTTTTAATTACTGAGAATTATTTTTTCATCGATTATAATTATGCTATCCAGAATACTCGTTATTTTGTCAATTATTGTTTTTGATAATTTTATCGATTCAACTAATGAATGATGTAATAGTACTTCTTTCAGTTCTATTGTTGTGTTAGTCAATTCGCTCCAATAAGTTGCTTCTAATTCTAAGAGTTTTGCATCGTTTTCATGGTAAGATGTAGCATTAGCATTCTCCATTAGGTACTTTGCTATTACATGCTTATTTTTCGCTTCAAAACTAAAATGCCTCTTCATCCTAGAAAATGGGTATGGGTCTAAAAGACTAATTTTTGATGCGATTTTGTTAATGAAATAATAAGCAGGTATTTGATTAATAAATTTCGTAGCAAATTCTTCTCTCAGAGATTTTAAAGCATCGATTCCAAACTCTTCGAAATTTTTAGTTACAAAGACACTATCATAAAATGATTCGTCCCCTTTCATGCGTTCGATGTTTCTTTTGTGGACGAGATCGTATATAACATCTTTTGGTAAAGGTTCCGTAATTTTTTTGATTAAATAAACAGAGTATCTTGTTTCTCTTAATTCGAAATAAGCTCTTGAAACCGCTAATTTAAAATCTTTTATTTTCACCCAACGATAGGTACCATTTTCATATCCAATGTATTGATCATTTACGCAGATTGTGCCATCGGTTTCATTATAACCTACAACGACTGTTAAACAACATGACCGCGGTAATAATGAAATTGGTGTAGTAACGTTTGCCCACTCCCTGTATAAAGGCCAAGCACATGAATCCAAGGCAGTAATAACTGGAACGTTATTTCTTATATTGAGCTTCACCATGTTCCAATACTCTTTCCACATATGTTCATGAGATACAACACGGTTTGGAATTACCACATCAAAAGATAAACCAAAGAGACTTCCCAAAAATTTATAGTCATCCAGTCCGCCAACAGATAAATCACCGTTACACACGAATCTAACAGGTATTCTTCGTCTAGGGGTATCAATAATTCTTTCGGATGGGAGTTTATAGCCCATTGAATATCCGCCTCCCGAGAAATAAAATACCTCAGTGCTGCTTATATTTACACCATAATATCTAAAAACCATTTCTATAGTTGCATAGTCACAAGAAAGCCCATTTTTTATTTCTGCATAGGGTACACCTTTTATTAAATAACAATCTTCGTCGGATGTATTATTAATTACTGCGCCAGCGAAAGAACTACAAAAAATAGTTCCCACTGTCATTTGTAAGACAATCAGCATCGATACGATTCCAATTTTTTTTATCATACTCATTACCTTATTTGCTTTTTCAACTATATGCAATTATTTTCTCCAATACTATAACATCATCAAGAGTTCGAGCCATTTTATTTAAAATGGGCTTCGATAAAACTATTGCTTTTAGAATAGAATTATTAACAACTGCTAACTCTAGTTTTTCTGCAGATTCAGATAGGTTTTTCCAATACGTTGCTTCCAATTTAAGTAGCTTACCGTCTTTTTCATTGTATGGTGACATATTATCATTATTTAACAAATATTCAGAAATCAATTTTTTATTCGTTGACTCCCAATCAAAATATCTTTTCATTTCTCTTAGAACCTCGTGAAAAGGATAAGTTAAAGGATAAAATTTTGCAATTAATTTAAAAGCAGGTATACGAACTAAAAATTTTGATTTGAGATCTCCTTTTAATGTTTCCAAAGCATTAATCCCAAATTTATAATAATTCTCGTTCATAAAATCAGAATCATAAGCAGATTTTAATCCTCTCATTTTGTCTATATTACGTTTATGAGCAAGATCGTATAGCATCTCTTTTGGGAAAGGTGGCTCTTCTGTAACTTTTTTAAAAATTAGCATCTCATATCTTGTTTCTTTCATTTCCCAAAGTATTCTACTGACTGCTGATCTAAAATCTGATAAATTCACCCAACGGTAAGTTCCCTTCTCCGGTTTGCCATAAAGTTTTCCTCCAGATACAGGATCATTAACACAAACTGTTTGATTTGTTTCATTAAAACCTATAACTACGACTATATGATGGCCACCAAATATCTTTGGTATCCAAAAAGTAATATTTTCTAACTCCATATATGGAGGCCACACTAAAGGGTCTAATCCAGTAATTACAGGAATATCATTTTTAACGTAATCTTTTAATTGCGCCCAATACTCTTTCCAACATCTTTTATGACTAATTACAAGCTCGGGGTAAATGTTTTCAAAAGAAAGACCTAGCATATCTGCAAGGAATTTGTAATCTTCGGTGCCACCGCATATTTCATCGGTGCAAAATCTAAATTTAAAAGGAGGATGTATGGCGGGAGGAGTAAGTATGCTTGCAATGGTTGGTTTGTATGCCATGGAGTACCCTCCACCAACAAAATAAAGAATTTCGGTTTGGCTTGTATTTATACCATAATACTCAAGTACCATTTCTACCGCTGCATATTCACAATATATTAATTCTTCTTGTGCAACATAAGGCACATTTTTTATTACATGAACTTCACAATCATCTTTAACGGAAGGGGCATAAGCTAATCCCGATGTTTTTTCAGATTGTACTGACTGAAAATTCAAGGTACTTAGTATCAATATTGTAAATAATATTACCACTCTTTTGTAGATCATAATCTATATATTTTATGTAAACTACTAAATATATAAATCTTTCTAAATAAAAATAGGTTTTCTTGTTTTAAAATATACTATTTCTAACCGTTGTGAATTGAATTTATTTAAAATATTAAAGGCAGTTTAAAAATCCATAAAATTTAGTAATTAGGCATATTTAGAAACTTGTCGATGTATTGTTCAGCAT
>JBFYMH010000156.1:0-2713 GCA_041305005.1 Thermoplasmatales archaeon
CATACTTAGTTGTAACATCATGTACGAAAAATACACGCCTATTATCCATTGGGAAAGGCGAGGGATAAGCAACAAGCTCAGTGCTCTCAGACAGACCAATGGAGTCACGGTATTCCTCAAGAGGCTCCAACGTACCAGACATATGAATCGTTGAATGAAAAGCCTTCATTATCTCAGTCCCAACACTTGGGTCCAAGCAAAAAGCCTCTATACGCGGGTTCCTACCATCAGAATCATCAACAACAAGTTTAGCATACTGTTCTATCTCAAGTGAGAACCAGAAATCTAAAAACACACCAAGTTTATGCAGATACGAACGAGGGAGACTGCCCTCTTTTTCTTTATAATCGCGTATCTTTTCACCATACGCTATAAGGTCACCAATTATATCATGGAATGTCTTGCTGGTTATACAGAGTCTAGACAATACCTCGGTCTCAAACTCATGAGACGGAATGAAAGCATCATTCTTCTCAACCGGTAATTTCCTAAGACCATTCTCAAACATCTCATAAATATATGTGTCTCTGATATCACTGATAATATTGACCAATAGTTTGCAAAAATCAGAAACAGAAATCTTGCCACCAGCAAGAGATGGATCACCATGTTTCTCTGCCTCCAATATACAGCTGTTAAGCATCCACATGCTAAGCTGAGCGGAAAACAAATCACGGATATAATCAGGGAGGTTATGCGCCTCATCAACAACAAGAATCATATCCTCCTCAGACACAGATAACCAATCAAAAAGCATGTTACGAATCATCGAATCAAAAACATAAACATACGGGACAACAACAAGCGGGGTCTCACGAACCAACAACTTGTTAATCTCATATGGGCAAATTTTTTTCTTCTCACACAATTCTATGAACTCTTCAGCAGTTGGAAGATTCTTCTTAGTCCATTCAACTATGTTTTCTACTTTTTCTTTATCAACAATAAAATTCCTGTAATAAATACAGCCCTTGTCCTTTTTCCTACCAGCGATCCTCGCCTTCTTTTTTTCACTTGAACAAATCTTTGATAATTCCTCAGCTGTACCTTTAGAAAGCTCAGGGTCGTTACGGGCAAGTATGCACATGTTGGCTCTGCCCTGTATACCAACACCAAAAACCTTCTCTTTACCTGTTTTTAGTTTTTTCCTAATCTCTCTAAGCTCAATTATAACCTGTCTCTGCTGAGCATTTGTACGAGTCGTATAAATGATTTTTTTCTTGTTCTCAATAGCAAACTCAATAGCTGATGTAAGAGCACAAATGGTTTTACCGGACCCCGTACCTGATTCGAAAACAAGGCTTCCGCGATCAGCTAAAGTGTTTTTTATGGTCTGCATTATCGCAGTCTGGTTTTTACGTGGTTTATATGGAAACAGATTCATTCTAGGAAGTGGTATGCATGTTCTATAAATAGACTTGTTGATGACGTCATTGAAAGTATTAATCTCAATATAAAATCCAATAAGCAAAACATCTAAGTACTATTATTATGATTAGAAATCAAGAGGGAGATTATTATGAAAAGAAGAGGGTTT
Organism: Thermoplasmatales archaeon; assembly: GCA_041305005.1. GTDB lineage: Archaea > Thermoplasmatota > E2 > DHVEG-1 > DHVEG-1 > JARYMC01. The sequence goes on from JBFYMH010000156.1 coordinate 1,538, forward strand.
GAAATTTGTATAGCATTGCTTCTTTTTGTTGGATTGGCAGTAACACCAGCAATGGGAAGTATTGTTGAAGCAGTTGACACAGAAAAAGTTACGGTTCAGTTCTGGGATTTAACCGGTAAAAAGCCTGTTAGAAAAGTGTTAGAATACACAGAATCTGAATGGACTGATTTAAAAAATCAGTTAAAAACAATTAGAACAACAAGTGATTCAATCGAAGAATCTTTTAACGCACAATTTGCTCTATTCAAAGAATACGGTATAATTTCTTATGATATGACATACGAGACTCTTAGAGCCAACGCAATGGAATCATTCAAAAATAAACACTATAGACCTGCAAGAGAAACAGCAGCCAATAATATAGTAATAAATGCGATTTGTGCAATCAACTTTGAATTAACGAACGGTAGCACTTTTGTTTTCGGTTTAAACACTTTCATAAATATCGTTGGATTTGACATAATAAGTTTCCACAAAGGTTATTCACCAGATGGAATACAAACAAAAGGTTTACTAGAGCAATCCACTGAACCAGGTGAATATATTGGTTCCATGTTTGGCTTGCTAGGATATTGGTTTGGCACAAAAACAGGTTCAGGGACTTACTCAGATCTCGTAGTATCTGGCTTTACTGTTGCTACAACTTGGTTACCATTATCCTAAATCTGAAACAGCCAGTTCAACAACTCTATCTTTTTTTATTTTAATTCAAAATGATTCATTAGATGTGAATTTTTATAGTGATACATGTTAAACCAATAAAGCATGATAGTTACACCATTTAATCAGATTAAAAAAAACCTAGAAAAAGAATTACCATCAGAACTAATCAGTAAAATTCCGGATAAATGGGAAAAAATCGGAGATGTATTGACAATAAAGTTGCCGCCAGAATTTAACAATTACAAAGAGAAGATAGGTGAAAAATACGCTGAGATTTTAAAATGCAAAACAGCATTGCTTGACATAAGTGGAATATCTGGCGTGTATCGTGAACCAAATGTTGAAATAATATATGGGACAAAGAAAACTGAAACAACACATGTAGAAAATGGCATAAGATACAAACTAGACCCGCAAAAAATAATGTTTTCATCTGGAAATATGGATGAGCGCATACGCATGGCTAAGATATCTAGTAAAAATGAAACAGTCGTCGATCTATTTGCAGGCATC
>JBFYMH010000157.1:0-3192 GCA_041305005.1 Thermoplasmatales archaeon
GAGTTCATAGAAACAGAACAAAACGCTGTTCTACAGGAATACAAAACAGTATATGAAACTGCAAATGAAAACGTTGTTATCATAAATGAGGTCTATGTCGGCCTACTTATCTCCATTATATTCATAATGTCACTTGGCATTGTCATACCAATAATAATGGGGGGCGTAGATATGAACACCTATCTATTCCTCTCATCTTTTTTATTAATCATCTCAGAGGGTATGCTCCTGTATCTTCTGCGCTCTATGGTACCCAGGGATGAGGTCTGGCATCAGAGCGGTGAAAAAGGAGCGAGGGAGCTAGGATTATGGAAAAGTTTTAAAATCTCTATCATAGCCTGTGTTGTTATAGGCTTTGTTTTATTTTTCGGAAAATACAGATTAGGCATCCCTGTACTTAGTATGATTCCTTTTGAAATCCTGGCAGCTATTTCTCTTACTCCTCTTTTTATCCCTGGTTTAGAAACGTTGAGAGCTGAGATGGATATTACGAGAAAGGAAAAAAGTTTCCTAGGTTTTTTACCAGCACTCGGCGCTATTTCTACCATGAGGGGTGGAAAAATCAATGATTCTGTTTATTATCTGAGTGAAAAGGATTACGGGGTTCTTACCCAGCATATAAAAGATCTATATAGACGGCTTAGAACTAGGATAAATGATGACTCTGCATGGGAATGGTTCGGGGTTGACACTGGAAGCAATCATATACAGAGATCAAGCGAGATGTTCAGAGAGGCCACGTATGCTGCGGCTAACCCGCGGGTTGCCTCACGCATGATAGCTGAGAATATCAGGAAAATCCGGGACCTTCGCATAAAAAAGTTTTCCATTATAAGTACCTCAGCAGCTTTGTTCGCTGGCATAACATTTGGTGTCGCTTTTAGTGTTTATGTTTCACTTGTGATAGCAAGGCATCTTAATAGCCTAGTCGTCGAAGGAAACGTAGGTAACCCTTTTGAAAGCATAGGCATGAATGCAATCCTACAATCAGTGTCACCTGAGACTTTTGTAAACGCTTTTTTAATTATTTTTGTAGTAATGGTTATACACTGTTTTATAATGGCTCTTACAATAAGAGGTCTGAGAGATAGTCATATCCTAGTTACTTTCGCATATTTCGTTCCATTTGTATGGGTTATTGCTATTACAGCCACCCTTGTTGATATAGTACTAACAGGAGTATTGGCAGTATAGTTTTTAATTTGAATTTTTTTAGAACCATAACATATTAAAACATGCTAAATATAATGAGTTCTGACGGCAAATAGAAGGAGCCATATATGAAAAGGATATGTGTTCTAACGGGTGGGGGAGACTGTCCTGGTTTAAACGCAGTTATCAGGGCTATCGTTAAAAGATCCATACAATACAATTGGGAGATAATTGGCATAAAAAACGGATGGAAAGGTTTGATTAACGGGGAGATAGAGTTACTAACAGATTACACTGTCTCAGGCATTCTCCCAAAAGGTGGAACCATAATTGGCACATCCAGAACTAACCCATTTAAGAACGAAGGCGATGTTCAAAAGGTTTTAGACAATATATCTAAGTTTGGTATTGACGCAATTGTTGCCATAGGCGGGGATGACACCTTAGGCGCCGCCCTAAAGTTTCATCAAATGAATATACCTATCGTTGGTGTCCCCAAGACGATAGATAACGACCTTTCATGTACTGATTATACATTTGGTTTTGACACTGCTGTTTCCATTGTAACTGAGGCTATTGACAGGTTACACACAACAGCTGAATCACACCATAGAATAATGGTTTTAGAAGTCATGGGTAGAAACACTGGCTGGATTGCTACGATAGCGGGCATAGCTGGCGGGGCAGACCAGATACTAATACCAGAACAACCTTTCGACATAGATGAAGTCTGTGCATATCTAAAACAGCGCTATGCGAGAGGAAAAAAGTTTAGCATAATAGTCATAGCAGAGGGGGCAAAACCCAAAGGTAACGAATCATTTTTTACAGTTAACAAAGAAAAAGACGAGTTTGGCAACGAAAGACTCGGTGGGATAGGACATTTTTTAGCCAGAGAAATAGAGAAACGCATGAATGTAGAAACCAGAGTAACGGTTCTAGGGCATGTACAAAGAGGAGGTACACCTACTGCACACGACCGTGTTTTAGCGACAAGATTTGGTGTTGCTGCCGTTGAGCTTATTAAAAACAGGGAGTTCGGCAAAATGGTAGCATTGCAAGGTGACAAAATCATATCTGTCAGACTTGAGGATGCAGTCTCAAAATTAAAAACAGTCGATAAAGGATTATATGATATAGCGAAAATCTTTTTCGGCGAACTTAATATCGAACAGATCATTAAGAAAAACTAGGGGTATAGATCAATTATAGTGCTAGTAAAAAAACTTGGCGTTGTAAATGCTATAGAGCCGCTTATTCCGTTTTCTGGCACTACATTCCCGGAGACATCTGTATCTGTATCAATACCTGAAAAACAGGCAGTTGTATTAATCAGTAAAACTAGTAGATCACCATTGTTCATAATAGGACTATTCGCGCTGCATGATAAGTCTATATCTCTGATAATCATGACACCAAATGTAGAAGATGTGAGGTTACTAGCATTAATGGTACCAAATAAACCATTTGATACGCTGGAACTGAACGATTCATTTGAATAGCCAAGGACTATTTTATTTGTTGAATCAGAAATAGAGAAATAGGTGTACTTAATATCTACTGATTCCGAGCCAGCGATTGGTGTAACAAAGAATGCAAGTTGTGTGACTACTGTCCCATTATAATATCCACTAATATGTGTAACTTTTAAACCGGATGAAATACTCTGGATTGTTTCAGTAGCTGTTCTAAGTGCCTGCTGTTGGAAACTATTCATGGTTTGAATGATAACAGAGGCAGTTACACCAGCAACAAGAAGCATAGCAATGAATACGATTAAAGTGCCTATGCCAACAGCTGCATTTTCATCCCCATTGCCAAAGTGTTTATATTTAACAGTTATCCCCTCTAGCCTCTCCCGCTCGTATCTATACGAGCATACTAAGGAAAGAAGTTTACCTCTATTAACTAGAATTACAAACGGGGATAAAAATTTATGGTTTTAAAAGAAATTAGATATTTGATATAAAAAGAGTTAAGATGTTGTGGTGTTTGTTCCACAACAAAAATATTTTTATTTTATTACTGTAGATCGAAGAT
>JBFYMH010000158.1:0-6579 GCA_041305005.1 Thermoplasmatales archaeon
AAGGCAACGGTTTCAATTTGAAGGTTTATTACGAGTATTACACTCCAATGATAGAAGAACCTAATGGTGAAATGCCACCCGAAGAACCACCTGTTGAGGAAACTTCTTATCTTGGCATGATGGTTGCTACGGGCAACTTTGGTCGTATCTAAAAAATCATATTTTTTCTTTTTTTATATTTTAAATCTTAGCAGTGCTGCTATACCGCCTAGCCCCTCTAGTTTTTTACCCGCGTCATTCATACTATTAATAATAGTGAATTCACTGTTTGTTTTTTTGGCTAGTTTAAGCAGCTCTTCGCCTCGGGGTGTTCTAATCATAAAATCTGATACTAATAGTCTCTCTACCGCCCCGCTGTTTACAGCTCTAATTACTTCTTGTTCCCCGTAGGTTGCTAATCCATCTTTTTTTATTTCCTCAAAAAGTTTTTCAATTAGTTTTGTCTCAAAAACCACTCTGTTTTCTTTCGTTATTTTTTCTACGGCCCCTGTTTTTATTGCTTCTTGTGCACCGTTTATGCCAGCAGTGCTTGTTCCATGTGAATAGCATTTTTCGAAAAGTGTTTTGTCTTTGTCTTTTCCGTATTCCACGAAATGTTCTTTTGTGAAACCAGGTCCTACTACAACAAGCGGCGAATCCTTATTCTTGTAGTTTTTTATCACAGATATTATTTCGCCGTAATACTCGCTTGTTTTATCCTCGCTTTCGTACATCTTACCTGATCGTCTGGAATCAATATCAGCTATCCATTGTACGCCACTTTGTCTAAGAACGGCTATGGTTGCTGAGTCCTCATCTAGCGAAACAAATATTACTATGGGTTGATAACTTAGTTTAACAGCCTCATCTATGCGTTTAAGTTGATGATCTTTCCATTCCTCTTTAACTATGACTATCGGCTCTGTCTGAGTCGCCTCTATGTTAAAGGTGTGGTGAGCACCCAGGTTCTGAGGCCCCTCTTCTATGATCCCTAGTACGCGTAGACGATCTGAGAACTCATGAAACTTAACCTCCTTTACTCTGATACCAAGCTTCATGCGTTTCTTCTCTGTTTTTTTTGATCGTATCTTATCCTCTTTCTGCTCGTCTGTTCTAAATGCGATAGCGCGAACTAGGTCGCCCTCGTCTATGATGTTGTAAAGATGCCAAATATCATCAAGGTTCTCTGGTACAAGTTTCATCTCACCATGTCTAAGATCTCTATGAACTACTCTCATTTTGATATTCCTCTAACTTAATTCAAAACCTACTGTTTTAACAATATTTAAATCACCAGGTGGCAAAACCCTATCAACGACATCAGTTGATACATCAAACACTTTTGACAACTTATTACTCACAACGCTTTTTTTCATATCACCAGGACTTAATACCACATATTTATCAGATAATTTTTTAACAGCATCAACAGGACCACCCATAACTTTCATTGTATTATTTATCGTTACAATCCCAACTGCCATCTCCAGTTTACACCTGCAATAGTTTCTTTTACCGCGGATAACAAAAGCGCCACGTGGCAGAAAATCGCCGCTCTCAGGAGTCTTACTCACCTGCTCAGGGTTGACCCAATACGCCTGCGCCTCAGCAAACTGCTTCCAAGCCTTTGAATAAACAGATGCAAACAAACAAGCCTCTTCTAAAGTTTTATCGGAAATAGGAACTGTTTCATCATTAACATTTTTAGTTTTAATCACACAACTAGATGCACCATGAACATCAGCATGAGCATATCTGTCACCTTCTCTGAGATATTTCTTTACAACTTTGTCGTTACTACCAGCATCTCTGCCGCCAACAACAACGTTGCCGTCACTAGAAATAAACCACCTAAACTCCTCAAACCAAAACTTTTTACCAGACTCTTTTACCTTCTTTTTCCCTTCATGCAGTGACTGTTTTTCAACTGACTCCATCATCTTTTTTGTTTTCTCGATAGAATCAATTGCACCAACTAACTTATCTTTTAACTTCTTGCTCTCATCATATTTCTTGCTAGCATTATCAGCTACATTAACGCGAAAATCAAGGTTTACTTCAAAACCATTTCTATCCTTGTCATGAAGTAAAACAACAAGTTTATCATACAAGGGATCAAACTCTTTAACCAACTCGCTCTTGTTAACATGTTCAATCCCTTCCCCTTTATCTTTATGACTAAGTACCTCAGCTATCTCATTTAATATTTTATCACATTGTTGAAAATTCAGGTAAATAAGATCGCCCTCTAGTTTCATTTTCGTTATCCTTTTTTCCAGTTCAATCACGGAATCCTGCTGTTGCAATAGCTGTCTTTGCAGCCTCTCGATTTTCTTCTCTTTTATATTAACCTCTTGTTTTTCTTCCTTTTCAGTATCAATAAAAACATCCAAAGCTCTAGTGAAACTATCTATTTTTTCGAAACTATGATCAAAATAATTTTTAAACTCAAAAGGTAGGACATCGGCTATTTCATCATCTTTCTTAACTAAAACTGGTTTAAACTCTTTGTTTTTGAACAAATCTAAAAATTTTACTAAAACAGTAAAAATCTTCTTAATACTTTTTTCATCTAAATCCTTAATTTTGATATTTTTATCAACATCTGCTCTTTTGCATATCTCTTCAGCATAATGCCCACTAAGATTAACATTAACTGCTAAGGTCCTGACAAGATTTGCTTTACTCTTCTCCAATATCTCAACGAATTCCTCAAAGTTAATATTGAACGGATTTACCTGTTCAGGTGGCGGTATGTAAGTTTCATGTGTTTTTATTGTTCTGTGAGACCAACTTTGAGATATGAGTGGAGCAACAATTTTACCATTCGGATCTACAAGAATTATGTTTCCATCTGAAAAAAACTCGATAACCAAAAAATAGTTTCCCTCTTTTTTGCTGACACCTAACTTGATTATCCTGTCAAATTCATGTTGTTTTATCTCAAAGATTTTACCATTAAGTACATGTTTACGTAAAACCATAGCAAAATTAGTTGGCTTTGTAGGCGCCTCTATTTGTTTCTGTGTGAGACATATTAATTTTCCGTTTCCGATAAACAAATTTTCTTTCTGTTTGGTTCTACTATTATTAACTCTAATAATTAACTCGTCACGAGTAGGTTGATATATTTTATCTATGTAACATCCAATCAGTTCCTGCAATTCATCGGTTATCGCATAGATGTCAAATGATGATAAATTTCGCTTCATTCCTCTGGTATGTATGCTCTATCATTAAAAAAGACTGTCGTATAAAATAAAAAAAAGAGAGGAGGATGGGATTGGAAGGAATCAGATAAATCTAAACTGTTAAATGTGGCAGAAATGCCAGCCCGTTATCTTGGGATACTGGCATGTCCCCCGCAACATCCGTCGTATCTGACACTAATATTGTCGCTCCATACTTATATACTTACGAGGGGGGTCATTGAAACTATTCGAATACATAGAATACTTTTACTGACCTCTGGAAAAAGGTTATATTTGATTGGCTCAATCAAAAAACTAGATATGCAGAGAACCGGCGTTGTTAACCTCCCTCTTCACGGCGGTAAAGCACCAAAATGGTTGTTTAAAAGAATGGTTTTACTATCGAAAGGCATCGTAGAAGTAATGTCCTATGAATATGGTTCTGATGAGTTTTTAAGAAGAGTTTCAGATCCGTTTTGGTTTCAAGCTCTTTCTTGTGTTCTTGGTTTTGATTGGCATTCAAGTGGTACAACTACTGTAACTTGCGGTGCATTAAAAGAAGCAATAAATTCAGAACAATACGGTTTTACAATAACTGGTGGCAAAGGTAAAGCATCACGGAAAACACTTGAAGAAATCGAACAAACGGGGCAAAACTTTAGTTTGTCAACAGCTAAAATCGAGGAGCTAAAATACTCTAGCAGAATGGCTGCTAAGATAGATAACACAGCAGTACAGGATGGATACGATTTGTATCATCATGTTTTTTTGTTCTCTGAAAAAGGTTTATGGGGTGTCATCCAGCAGGGCATGAACTCTGATAACAATTATGCTCGCAGATATCACTGGTCCTCTGAAAATTTTGACGATTTTGTCTGTGAACCACATGATGCGATACTTGGGGAAACAGAACAGAAGATAGTACTAGATATGACAGCAACAAAAAGTGAATCCACCCGTAAAACATCTGTCGATCTAATTAATGACAACCCTAATCACCTCCTAGTAGATTGGGCCGAGTTGGCAAGACCAAACAATCAAAGAACGTTGGATAACTGGATGAAAGCTAATGAAAACAGTAGGCCAATTGAGTATCTGAATATGCCCCGTAGTATAAACTGGCAGAAAATGAGGGAAATATATGATTTTCAACCAAAAAACTACGAAGAACTGCTTGCGATAAGAGGCGTTGGTCCAAATACTGTTAGAGCATTGGCACTTATCTCTGATCTTATCTATGGTGATAAACCATCATGGAAAGACCCAATAAAATATAGTTTTACTGTAGGCGGTAAAGATGGCGTTCCTTTCCCTGTTGATAGAAAGGCGATGGATGAGGCAACAGAGATTATACATTCCGGTGTACAACAAGCAAAGATAGGTGATAAAGAGAAGATTAAAGCGATAAAAAGGTTGAAAGAATTTTTCTCTGATGGTATTTTAATTCCATCTACTTGATTTTTTATCAAGAATATCTTATTTTTAGTTATGCAAAATTTAATAATGAGACACGTATTAACGTCTGTTAACTTTGGGAGATATTGTTATGAGAAAAAAAATAGCAAGTATTTTTTTGATTACGCTGATGATTGCTGCTGTTTTGCCTGCGATCGGAACTGATAATTCTGATTCAACTCTTTTACTTGTCAGAATTAATTCCGCACAAAATAATTTTGATATTCTTCGTGAAGCAGAATATGTAGGTGGTCAAACAGGCGAATATATTGATGTTATAATACCTGAAGATATGTTGTCAGATTTAGAATATTTAAATCTACAGTATAGTGTTCTTATTTGGGATTTGGAAGAATATGAAAATTCAGTGAGAGGTTCTTATCATACTTTAGCTCAGATTGAAAATATGCTCCAGAGCATAGCAAGTAATTATCCTAGTATCACCAGTCTGTATAGCATTGGTACAACCTACGAAGGCCGTAATATATGGTGTTTAGAAATATCTGATAATCCAGGTGTTGATGAAGGCGAGCCAGGTGTGTTTTTTATGGGACTTCATCATGCTCGTGAATGGCCAACTGTTGAGATATGTTTGAAGATTGCTGATGAACTAACATCTAATTATGGTAGTGACCCAACAATTACTGATGCCGTAAATAATATACGTCTATGGTTAGTTACCTGTGTAAATCCTGATGGATACTATTATTGTCATGATCAAGGTCATGATTGGCGTAAAAACAGAAAACCGTATTCTGGCGGTATCGGCGTTGATTTAAATCGTAACTATGGTGGTTCAAGCAATGGAGATCCCTGGGGGTCTTGGGGATCTGTTTTTGAAGGTGGTGCTACTCATGATCCAAGTCAAGAAGTATATTGTGGACCTTCTCCGTTCTCTGAATTTGAAACACAAGCAATACGCAATATTTTCCTAAACAATGACATCTGTGCATCTATAACTTGGCATACATATAGTGAGCTTGTAATGTGGCCTTGGGGTTATACATCAAACTATGCGCCAGATAGAACCTATTTAATGCAAGTTGGTCAACAGATTGCTTCTCGTATAACGCAGCAAGATGGGAGTGGAACTTATACGCCTCAGCAGAGCTGCGCTCTTTATCCAACCACTGGTGATACAGATGATTGGGCGTATGGTTATGCTAATTATATCCAGGGTAGACCAACATTTGCTTATACAATAGAAGCCTGTTCAACATTCCAACCATCTACCAGCTATCTTGATCAAATTTGCCAAGAAAATTTCGATGGTGCATTATATTTACTCCAAGAGGCTGAAAATATAAAAGATACTGTTATGCCGAGAGTAGCGCCTCCAGTAATTGACGAATTACCAGTTGATACAGATGGAGATTACACGATAACTTGGCAGGAGAAAAATCCTGATGCAAACCCTGATTACTTCCAGCTCGATGAATTAACTGGCCTGGTTTTAAATACGGATGATGCTGAGTCAAGTTCTGATCTATGGGGCCTAAATGGTTTTACTCTCGTTACCAACAGATATCATTCATCCAGCCACAGTTATAAATCTAGATATACAAATAACGATGTATCATCAATGACAACAATTACGCCTCTGCCAATTGTTGAGGGTACAAAGCTATCTTTCTGGTGTTGGTACAATACTGAAGATGACTACGATTATGCTTTTGTGGAAGTTAGTAAAGACGGGCGATACTACGAAATGCTAGACTCATTCAGTGGTTCATCTAGTAACTGGGTTTTCAAAGAATACAGCCTAGATAATTACGCTGGTGAGTCTGTATTTATAAGATTCCGTTATGCAACTGATGACTACACTCTGCAAGAAGGGTTTTATGTAGATGATATATCGCCTGTTCCCGAATTCAACAACATAAACACGTTATCAAGCTCAATAACCAATGACTTTTATGACATAACAGATAAAACTGACGGTTTGTACTACTAC
>JBFYMH010000159.1:0-3082 GCA_041305005.1 Thermoplasmatales archaeon
TTTATTCTGAGTTTTGGTTAAACCTCTTTTTAATGTTCTTCTTGCTCTTGAGGACAGGATAGGTATTAGTTCATCAACTGATAGTTTCTGGACTTCTTCGAGTGACATTCCTTGGTATTTGAACTCCTTCTTTTTTATCTCTATCTTTTTACGTTTACTGCGCATCCTGCTTTTTGCGGACATCTTGTGTTGTTCTTTATCTGACATGTTGTTTATCTCCTCCCCGTCCTTTTCGCTGCAATGTTACCAACCTTTCTGCCAGGTGGAGCACCACGAGATACGGTACTTGGTTTCCCGACGTGCTGGTGACTACCACCACCATGGGGGTGATCAACAGGGTTCATAGCTATGCCTCTAACAATCGGGTACTGTTTTCCCCTGCTTCTAAATGCAAACCATTTTTTACCTGCTTTAACAAAAGGTTTATCTTTTCTGCCTCCACCGGCTACAACACCTATCGTTGCTCTGCAAGCAGAGTCTAATGTTTTGAACTTTCCAGATGGAAGTAATATAGTAGTCTTATCCATTTCATGTGATACTATTGTCGCGCTGTTTCCACCAGCACGTGCTATTTTACCGCCGTCGCCTGGGGCTAGTTCTACATTATGAACCATAAAACCATCAGGTATCTTGCTAAGGGGAAGTACGTTACCTATTTCTGCTTCATCTTTACTATTTGTAAGCTTTATTTTGTCCCCTATCTCCATGCCTTCGGTAGCTAGGGATAATATTTTTTTGGAGTTATCTAGTTTAATACTTGCTACTGGAGCAGAGCGCCCAGGGTCATGCATTATATCTTCAACAAGCCCATCATGTGCTTCTCGATCATGTATGTATTTAACCTCACCTCTGGATCTATGTGATGGAGCATTGTATCTGCCACGTACCCTTCCTCTTCTCTGCTGTATAAGTCTCTTACCCATAATATTACCTCTAGAATATACCAATTCTCATGCCAATGTCCTCAGCCTTAAACTCAGGCATGAAAGTAACAATCGCATGTTTGCCATTTCTGGCTATCTTCGTCTGTATGTGACTAACCTTAACATCAAACATTTTTTCTACAGCTTTTTTAATCAATTCTTTGTTTGCTTTTCTTTTCACAATAAACTCTAAAGCATTATTTTTTTCCATGAGGTTCATGGTTTTTTCTGTAACATAAGGATGATATATCACATCGTAGGCGTCAATGGTTTTCATTACTTGCTACCCCCTATTTGTGCCAAAGCAGATTTTGTGAAAAGTGTAAGTCTACCAGCATCTCCACCAGGTGCAAGATGCTCTATGTTCATCTCCTTTGGTTTAACAATGTCTACGCCAGTTAAATTACTGGAACTTTTTCTTATGTCATCATTTGTAGAAACAATAAGTATGGATTTAGGAGTCCTATATTTTCTACCTCTGGCTTTTCCTTTGCCCGCGCGTATATGTTTACCGTTTTCGGCTCTAACAATATCATCGTATAGGCCTATCTTCTCAAGTATCTCTATAACTTCTTTTGTTTTTTTGATTTTCTCAAAATTATCCTCAACTATAACAGGCAAAGTTATCTTTTCGCTAAATTTGTGTCCCCTGTTTGAAACCTTTTCTTTGTCAGCTGTTGCAGCTAGAGCAGAATGTATGGATAAATTCTTCTCTTTTTTGTTTATTTTTTCACTCCAATCGCGCTCTACTTTTGGCGGATGTGCTCTTCTACCACCAACTACACAAGGAGCTAATGCTGCTTTTTGGCCCTGTGTTAATCTTGGTACACGTGACATACCTCGCCCTTTACCGATTGATTCTGTTGCATGTTTTGTACCAGCAAAAGGATCAGAGCCATACGCTTGTCTTTTGTTAGAACGAAGTACACTGAACGATTTTCTTATAAGATCAGGGCGGTAAGGTGTATGGAATAAAACTGGTAAATCTATTTTTTCTTTCACTGAGCCGTCAACACCATAAACATTAACTTTAGTCATATTTACGCCCCTTGTTTACTCGTAGTTGAGATATAAGTTATCTCTGGTTTCTGGATTTTCACACCACGCTGATAACGAATAGCATCTCTCATACCAACTAGTCGTTTTGTAGGACCAGGAATTGAGCCATGAAGAAGAACATATGAATTCCTTATAACACCATAATTTGGGAATCCGCCCGCGGGCGTTACCTCTTCGCCATTCTCACCTATTTTAAGCACACGTTTGTTATACTCAGTTCTTTGATGATAACCAACTTGTCCTGCCTGTGGAACTGTCGCTTGTACCCAGTTTGGATGCCAAGAACCAAGGGTACCGATCATCCTACGATGTTTAGAGTTTTTATGGAAAAGTAACTTAACACCAAACCTTTTTACTACACCCTGGAAACCTTTGCCGGTTGTCACAGCGATTATATCCAACATGTCCCCTTCTCGCATAGCATCGCCGACTTTTATTTCCTTACCAAGTATGTCCTTTGAATATTTTATCTGTTCTTCGAGGTTACCACCATTAATTTTAAATTCACGAACCTCTGGGTTTTTCTTTGGTATACCTGTAACTAGTTTTGGTTGTGTATAAATTATAACACGTAATTCATCAACATCTTTAAAAAGAGTCCAATCCTGCTTTTTATCTTTCTTTGCTAAATTTAATCTTTTTGAGAGTTCAGGATCTAGCTTCTCAGCCCATATCTCCCCAATTGACTGCAAACCATAGTATGTTCTTTTGTAGCCTCTAACAGCTGCAACCTTTATAGGTGGTGTTTCAACCACAGAAACAGGCATTACAACCTCTTTACCAGAAGTTGTTGAGGTTGGTCTATAGTCAACGACAAAAGCATGGGTCATGCCAGCTTTATATCCAAGAAAACCTTGTATCTTTGGTTTGTCTCCACCTTCAGGCCAACTTTTTATATGTGGAGTTTCAGCTCTGGCTCTTTTACGTGGAGAATATCCATGTGAACCTCTTTGTGGGCGTTTTATATCGGGCATAACATAACCTCTAAATCATTTTGTATCGCATGTATGATAAATTTTGTTCATACACTATGCCTAAACCGTGACATTTCACAAACAGCCGAAAACAGATTTCTTTGCTGTTTGATGCCGGGATTCCGG
>JBFYMH010000160.1:0-7432 GCA_041305005.1 Thermoplasmatales archaeon
ATGGACGAAGATGCAGGCAGCATGAAACGCGTTGTTGGTTGTGGTGCTGGTGCTGTTGTTACTAAGTCCATTGGTTTGAAACCTAGAGCAGGCTATCCTAACCCAACGATAGTTGAGTTGGAATGCGGTATTTTGAATGCTATGGGGTTGCCTAGCCCCGGGATAAAAGAATATGGCGAGGAAATAAAAAATTTCAAGAAACTAAAAATTCCTCTTATTGGTAGTATCTTTGGTTCAAACTCAAAAGAGTTCATAGAATTAGGTAGAAAAATGCAGGAATATGGCGCTGATGCCCTTGAGCTTAACATGAGTTGCCCGCATGCAAAAGGATATGGTTTGGAGATCGGTTCAGACCCAGCTTTAGTAAAAGAAATAACTTCCAAGGTAAAAAGTTCGGTTGACCTACCTGTCTTTGTTAAACTTTCATCAAATGTATCTGACTTAAAAGATATTGCAAAAGCCGTTGAAAAAGGAGGCGCAGATGGCATAGTTGCTATCAACACAGTGAAAGCAATGAAAATTAACCTGGAGCTAAGAAAACCTGTGTTAGCAAATAAAATCGGTGGATACTCCGGCAAAGCAATAAAACCTATTGGTGTGCGTTGCGTCTACGAGATAGCAGAAACAGTTGATATACCAATAATAGGCGTAGGCGGTGTAACAACCGGAGAGGATGCGCTTGAGTATATTATGGCTGGTGCCTCAGCCGTACAAATCGGAACAGGGATATACAACAGAGGATTAGATATCTTTGAAAAAGTCTGCAACGAGATAGAAAGTTGGATGAAAAAACACGATGTTAAAAAACTATCAGACCTGGTTGGAGCAGCGCACGTATGAACGGACCGATGGTTAAAAGCATAATTGAATCTAAAACAGAAGCAAAAAATATCAAAACAATATTGTTTGAACACCAGGAGAAAATTGTTCCTGGTCAGTTTTTTATGATCTGGATACCTGATGTTGATGAGATACCCATGAGTGTCTCTTATATTGACAAAAAAATCAGGGGCATAACATTTAGAAAAATCGGAGATGCAACTGATGCATTGTTCGAACTTAAAAAAGGGGATAAAATCGGTGTTAGAGGACCATATGGCAATGGTTTTAAGATAGATGGTAAAAATATTCTTTTTGTTGGCGGTGGAACTGGCATCGGTATGCTTGCACCTGCTGTTGAAGAAGCTGCCAATAAAAATATTTCTTCCACCGTAATAATTGGAGTAAAAAATAAAAACGAGTTGTTTTTTGAAAATAGATTTAGAAAAAGTGGCGCCCAGGTTTATGTTTCAACAGATGATGGCTCAAGGGGTTACAAGGGCTTTGCATCTGATCTCGCTAAACAAATTTTGAGTAAAAATAAGTTTAGTTCTATCCTAACATGTGGACCAGAGATTATGATGAAAAAACTTTTAGATATAGGTAAAAATATACAGTTTCAGGCATCGCTCGAGAGATATATGAAATGCGGTATAGGCATCTGTGGTCAGTGTTGCATAGGCGAAGGTCTCAGAGTTTGTAAAGATGGCCCTATTTTTGATGGTAAAACTCTGAAAAATGCTGAGGATTTCGGTGTGTATAAAAGAGATGCATCTGGGCGTAAGATTAAATTTTAAAAGTTGTTGAGTTGGATTCCTATGACTAGTTATTATGACGAAATAAATATTAAAACAAGAAAAGAGACGGAAATAGTCGATATCACAGACGACGTACAGAACGTCGTAGCTAAATCAAAGATAAAAAATGGCATCGCCTGTGTATTTGTATCTGGGTCTACTGGTGCTGTTACCACTATAGAATACGAGCCTGGTTTGATGAAAGATTTACCAGATGCATTAGAGAGGATTGCTCCTAAAGACATGTATTACAAGCATCATGAGACTTGGCATGACGATAATGGACATTCTCATGTACGTGCTAGCCTGATAGGCCCCAGTATAACGGTTCCTGTTAAAGACGGTGAAATAGTTCATGGCACATGGCAGCAGATTGTTTTCATAGAATTTGATACTAGTCCTAGAAACAGAAAAATCGTAATCCAGATCGTAGGAGACTAGAAAACATTACCATTTGTTTTGATGAACCCTAGACGCATCATACCTATTTGTTAGAGATTTCTTTTCTGCAGGGTAACCAATAGATACTAAAGAGAAAGGCATAATATGTTCTGGAAGGTCCAATAGTTTTCGCATGCCGCTAATTCTTTCTTCCCTCGGATAAATGCCTAACCAGACTGCGCCTAGTCCTTTTGCATTAACTGCTAATAGTATATTTTCTGTGGCTGCAGAACAGTCTTGGATCCACATCTCCCCATGTTTTTCCAACTGTTTGTCATTGCAGACAAGAATCGCTAGTGATGCATCGTTTAGCATCTGAGCATGATTATGGAATGATGGGATTTTTTTCAAAATTTTCGGGTCGTTTATAACTATGAAATGCCATGGTTGTTCGTTACCAGCTGATGGAGCGTTCATTGCCGATTCTAAAAGATCCGCAATATCCTTCTCAGAGATTGGTTTTTTTATGTACTTACGTATACTCCTTCTGGTAAGAATTGCTTCCATTGCATCCATAACAAAAAAACCTCAGTATACTTGTAATATACTTATGTTTATAAAATTGATTGACTAATTTGATTATTTTATGAGAAATCAAAACAGATTTGACTGGCTTTATCATCACCATATAAAACATTTATTTTCTTACCAAAAGTGAAACCGCATACAACTAATTTAGCTGATTTGAACCGCTCAGCTCTGCTGATATCACCTTTGAATAAAACAGTTTTTTCTTTCCAGAAATCAAACAAACCAAAAGTAATATCTCCACCAGATATCTTGGAGCCGTTGTTATCGTAGAGTGTGAACGAAATACTTCTGAGAATTGCAAACCGTGGTTTCTGAATGTAAACAGTTGCATTCCAACTACATTCTTGAATAGATATAGGATAATCAAATTCATACAAAAGCTCTTGGAGCGACGTAATTTTACCAAGAGACGCTTTTAGTACATCTTTATTCTCAGAAGGTTTTCCCAATAATATTTTTCCTGAATCTAGATAAAACCTGTATTCTTTTGGATAAAGCATTATCAGGTGCACAGTTGTTTCATAAGAACCATTGTTATCCTCAACATTTAAGATAACTGAAAAAATAAGTGGGTATTCTATATCTAGATTGTTGTCAAAGACATAGGTGTGAGTAACAGTTGACGTGTCTGCGGTTTCGTTATCACCAAAACTCCAGAAATATGAATCTATTGTACCATCCTGATCATATGAGCTTGAGGCACTAAACTCGATCAGGTCGCCAAAAAAAGCTTTTTCAGGGGCATCAATCACTGGCACTGGAAGAGAATTTTGTGATTCAACTCCGTTATCATCTACAGAGTTATTTCCACCTAAACAACCTACTAACAATGATAAAATAAGTATAGGTATTACTAGAAGCACTATTTTTTTATTCACGGCCATCAACCAATTTCAAATTAAGTAATATATTTAAAAAATCCTATATAAATCTTTGTTTACAATAGATACCATAAAAAAAGAGAATTTAATAACTCTTGTATAACAAAGTTATTATATATCAATATACCACTAGCATTAATATATTAAATTGACAATTGAAAAAAAGTATCGGGGAGTTAATGCAAATTAAAAGATACTTGGTAACCTACATAATAATACTATTCCTTTTATCATCAGCGTTAAGTATATCTGTTGATTCCCAAGAAGAAACTCTGCCATGGTGGAATAAAAACTGGTCTTTTAATCAAGAGATAACTATCCCAATAGAAACAAATAATCCTTATACAAAAAACCAACCCATTGATATGTTCATTAATCTGGAGCATCCTTGCTGGGTGAAAGATATATCAGAAAATTCCATAAGGGTGGTCTGTTGGGATGGAGGACAATGGCATGAGTTAGAATCTCAGATATATGATATGAATTACACAGAAACCAACTGTATATGCAGATGCGGGTTGGTTTTCTTAATACCTGATATGGCCAATGGGGACGAAAGGTATTTCGTTTACTACGATGATGAAGAAAAACCTTCTCCAAACTATGTCGATCATGTTAGTATAAAGGATGCGTACTATTATTATGAACCCATATCTGGCGTATCAGTTGAAGGAGATTATTATAACATCATGGAAGACGGTTATTGCGCGTTTGGCGTAGGACAAAAAGGGGACATAATAGGAAGAAAACTATCTCAGGTTATTGTTAAATTAAAACCAAAAACCATGGAGTTCGACACAGTGAACTCCGAGGTTGTCGCATCATTTGCTTTTTCTTTCAACGAAGGACCAGATGATAAGGATGAGGTGTCGTCTGACCAAGTACTGATCTCAAAAGAGGTTCGTATTGACGGAAATTTAATGATCGAGTTTGGATTAAACAGTAGATCCTCAGATGGCAGGATTTTAACTTCAAATGTTTACAAGTATTATTATTCACCAAATAATAATAAACGATTTTGTGTGCATGTTAAACACGAAATAACCAAAGAATGCAAGGTGAAAGGAGACATTAACGTTGACGGACGTTTTGGTGCTATGGCATCTTATAAGTCTACAAGCGCCAGAATACAGAGGATGCGATTTGGAAATATTCTCCCATACCTAAATGTCTACGCGAAAGATAACAACATCAGAGAATATAGAATGAATCCCGATCCAGATGGAAAAGAAAAGCAATGGATCGTATCATATAGTGACGATTGCGATGTAGGCGAAGAAGCCTGGATATCCTATGGCGAAGGGAAAAGAGGCGAAGTACATGGTATACTTTTTTCTTCAAATAAAGGTATTATAAAATCAGGTGAAGGTGAAAGAGATGGGATTTCAATAAAAGTTAGTCAGAAAGAATATTTTAGTTTTGCTAGTTCAGAAGTTGACTATGCGGCAATAAACTTTGGTAGAAACTCCTATGAAAAAAGTACCGGCCATGATTTAACGATACCTAAAGAGCTTGTTGTCGAGTTTGATGCGGAATTTTTTTCTTCCGAAAATGGGGATTACAAAGATATAGCTGAAGAAGCAAAGATATATCGTACACTCTTACAAAATCGTCGCAGCGATGGTGGTTTCGAAGGTAACGAAAACATATATGTTTTAACGGTGATACCAAGGTTAACAGGCAGACTTTTTTCCTGGCCTTTTTTATCAAATAAACTCAAATTCTTACCATCAGTAGATGTAGAACTTTATAGGGACAACACATTTATTTCATCTGGTATTTCATCAAAACCATTAATTGGTGCACCCAAGTTTAAATTCCCAAAACTGTCACTAGGCATCTATACTATAAAGGTTTTTTTAAATGGCAGCAGAGGGGAGCGTCGGTTCATTGGTTTCGAGTCTGTTGAACTAAAGGGCGACCAAGACGTCGATGTTCTTTGTACTTGGGAGAAAAATTTTAAGGTTACATATCACGATCAAAATGGCAATAGTATAAGAGACATAGACCTCAGAGTTGTCACTGGAAACAACACGATTGTTGTTGATAATATCACTGGGAGTAGCGGAGTTGCAGATTTAGGTGTGCCCTACAGTTTGAAAAAGTTGTACTACCTTAAGGCATATTACAAGGGATTTCTGATATGTGATAAAAAATTGTTAATGAAACAGAAAAACGCAGATATAAACATAGAAGTTTATGATCTAAAAGCACAAATAAAAGATTCTCTTGCCATGCCGCCAGGTGTTGACGTTCGACCTGTTCTGACAAGCAAGGAGATGATAAGCCCTGTTGAAATAACACCAATTGACTTATCACCAGGGGAATATGTTTTCGAAAAACTACCATGCGCAACATATGAACTACAGATATCATATGGAGGTTTTTTAGATAAAAAAGCAATCAAGATACCGGAAACTTCAGGTTCTGTAAATATGCAGTTTACTGCAACTTTTAGTTTAAACCTTCAACTGTTTAATTCTAGAGGAGAACAAATAGGAGATATCGACAAAAAAATTGATATAATTAGAGGAGGAAAGACTGTTCTTGTTTCTGATTCGCCAAATAAAATCTTTGATCTACCGCCCGGGGAGTACAAGATAAATGTTTATTCAGATGGTAAATTAGTTGCAACAAAAACCTTAGATTTGATTGGTGACAAGAAAGAAAAAATCGTAACAATAATTGAATCATTGACACCAACTGTTATTACAATATTGGCAATCGTGTTCGCTGTTGAAATTGTTATACTTTTATTGATCAGAAAAATTTCATTGAACACTTTTTTGAAGCTAACAGCTATGGCTCTTATTTTAATTTCACTTATGCAACCATGGTGGAGCCTATATGGCACAAGCGATAATAATATCGCTAGCAAATCTAGTGAAATGTTTTTAGTACCACAGACTATGATAGACAAAGTTGTTTACAAAAACACCCCATTTTTAGATGTGTCTACAATACCTGATTTGTTCACCAATTTCTTACTAGTTTTATTGATCATTGTATGTTCGGGTTTAGCACTACTAGGCATAAGTTTTATTCCAAATATTGTTTTAAAAAGAAGATTCTCCATGGTTCTAATAATAGCTAGCACCATATTCTTAGTTCTAGTGGTTATAGCCTTCTATTTTGGTATGCATATAATCACAGAGGTGACCCTTGGTAGTTTAACAGGTGAAGGAATAATTGATGTAACAATCCCAAGCGGTGACAAAATTTATGTTAATTCAAACTGGGGTTTCGGTAATGGTTTCTACTTGTGTATTGCTGCAGCATTAACAGCTATGTTTGCAGGCATTCTTGATTATTTCAGAAAAGATGGATGGCCTAAAAGAACTAAAAAATAAAAAAAACTAATGCTCTAAAAAATTTGTCACTTTGATAATTTTTTCAACCTATTAACACCGTCAATCTTTTTTATAACTTCAACAACAGGTTCTGGAACCAAGTATAGCCATGTTTCATCTTCCGTTATTCTACGCCTGATCTCTTTACCAGAGTATTTCGTTCTATCTAAAATAGGTGTTTTCTCAACTTTGTAACCTTTTTCTTGAAACAGCTGTTTTGTTAAAGGGCTGTTTGTTATAACTACATCAAAATCTGGCACTCTTGAGGCAACGTAGGATGCCCATCTAGCCAGGTCGTGAATATCTGGTATTAATTCGATTCTATAATTCTTGACGCCGATCTTGCTTAGTGACTTTTCTATCATCTCTTTTCTTTCATCTGATGAAAAAGGGTTCTGTAATGAATTATCATATTGTGAACTACCTAAACCTATGATGATCTCATCATATTTTTTGGAGGCGTTTTGTATTATTTGTAAATGCCCCTTATGAAATGGTTGGAAACGACCTATGAATAATGCTTTCATATGTTTTTCAGAGATTGAGAACAAATTAATGATATATAACCTTAATTTTCTGAAATTCTGGAAAAACTTAGTAAAGTTTTAAATAA
>JBFYMH010000161.1:0-2587 GCA_041305005.1 Thermoplasmatales archaeon
CGCCTCTCAGTCTTATCAAGATCAATCCATTTTCTCCAATTATCTCCGTCTTTCAATTTTATGTTAAGTTCCTGCAGAAAAGAGATGCATGCTTCTTCTCTTCCACTCAAGCCAGGTATCATCGGATCATTAGAGTACTGCAACATTTTGTAAATCGGACGGGTTTCTCTACCGAAATAACGAATATCCAACTTTGTTTCCAAAACACCCGTTTTTTTACCATCGTCAAGAATATCGCGGTTTACGCCAACAAGCTTACAGTTTTTTCTATCCTGAATATCGCCACAGGCGCCGACAATAGCCAACGAAGACAGATCCATATTTTTCTTATCCACTGACCTGCAAGCAAAATAAGTAGTACCAGCACCGCTTACTTGATCAGCACCATCTATATCAAAAAGATGCGGGTTCAAATGAAAAGAAAAATTTGAATCCTTTGGGCATAAATGATGATCAGTGATTATCTTGTTGATACCAGTCAATTTAAAATCAATATTGCTCCCAAGATCAGTAAACCATACAAGATCGTGATTCTCGTTTTTCAAACGCTCTAAAACATTTTTATCAAGCTGCTTAACAAACTCAATCGAGTACTCTTTACCAGATCTTTTCAATGTTTGAGATGCTATAGCACCAGCTGCTATACCATCAGCATCTATATGAGTCACAATATGAATCTCTTCCGATTTTCGTATAATGTCTGCTAATTCACTTGCTCTTTTAAACAAAGAAGTGCACCATCAAAAAGTAATAAGGAAATAGAAGATTAGTCTTTTGGTCTAAATAAAGACTAAATCATCTATTTTTGTTCAACCATGGCCTTGTAAGTTTTATGGCGGGAGACTACACTCTCTTCAAGTTGTTTATGTAATCTCTTTGCTTCCTCAGGGAACGATTTCGTAAGCGCTGCGTACCTAACCTCACCCATTAAGAAATCATGTACTGTGCCATTAGGCTCTTTAGAATCAAGCTGGAACGGGTTTTTAGCCTGAGAAGCTAAACGCGGATCATATCTATACAAAGGCCAGTAACCAGATTCAACAGCTAGTTTCTCTTCTTCCTGTGTTTTGCCCATGCCTTTCTTTATACCATGGTTTATACAAGGCGCGTAAGCGATTATAAGCGATGGACCCTGGTATGACTCTGCTTCTTGTAAGGCTTTCATGAACTGGTTCTTATTAGCACCCATAGCAACAGATGCAACATACACATAACCATAGCTCATAGCTATTAAACCAAGGTCTTTCTTCTTCGTCTTTTTACCAGATTCAGCAAATTTAGCAATTGACCCAATTGGTGTAGCCTTAGAAGATTGTCCACCTGTGTTAGAATAAACCTCTGTATCAAAAACAAGTATGTTTATATCTTCGTTCATAGCTAAAACATGATCCAGACCACCGTAACCTATATCATAAGCCCATCCGTCACCACCCAATGCCCAAATTGATTTCTTTGTAAACATATCGCGCATTTCCCATATCTGGCCAAGCAAAGCGTCGCTATGATTCTTCTCTAGCAGAGATTTTATTTTGTCGCCGTACTCTTTTGATTTCTCAGCATCATGCATATTCTGGAGCCAAAGAGAAAACAATTCTTTCAATTCACCTGAATTCGTATCGACTGCTTGTTTTATTAGATCAGCAAGTTTAGCCCTTCTCTGAGCAGTAGCAAGAACCATTCCAAAACCGTACTCTGCGTTATCCTCAAACAAGGAGTTAGCCCATGCAGGGCCAAACCCTTTCTCATTTGTAGTAAAAGGTACAGATGGTGCTGAACCACCCCAAATCGAAGAACACCCAGTGGCATTTGCTATAATCATACGATCACCAAACAACTGCGTCACTGCTTTCAAATAAGGTGTTTCTCCGCAACCAGCGCATGCACCGGAAAACTCAAACAGCGGCTTCTGGAACTGTGAGCCTTTAACTGAATATTTATCAAACCCACCAGATCTTATGGGGGTCTTCTCCGCATATTGCTGCAAAGGAATCTGCTTATCTTTCTGAGTTGCAAGCGGTTTCATAACCAATGCTTTCTCTTTAGCAGGACAGATATCAGCACAGTTACCGCATCCCATACAATCCTCAGCATAAACCTGCATACGGAATAACAACCCTTCAGCGTCTTTACCAACCGCTTTCTTAGCATCGAAACCTTTCGGCGCCTTTTTCAATTCATCTTCTGTAACAAGAACAGGTCTAATAGCAGCATGCGGACACACCATGGCGCATTGATTGCACTGGATACATTTATCCATGAGCCACTCAGGAACATTAATCGCAACACCACGTTTCTCATATTTTGTTGTACCGGGTGGGAAAATACCCGCTGGTGTAAAAGCGCTCACTGGAAGCTTATCGCCCTGTTGTGCTAACATAGGTCTCATCACTTTTGAGATAAACTCTGGTTCATTTCTTGGTATTTGCTTTTCAGACTGTAACGTCTTCCATGAAGAAGGATATTTTACTTCTTGTAATCCACTTATAGCGGCATCAACTGCTTTCCAGTTCATCTCTATAATATTTTGTCCTTTCTTGCCATAGGTTTTTGCAATTGCATCCTTTAGATACTTCATCGCATCATTAAT
>JBFYMH010000162.1:0-3223 GCA_041305005.1 Thermoplasmatales archaeon
ACAAGATCATCAGCAAGCTGATAAGCAAGACCTATCTCACGGCCGTAATCAGCAAAAACCCTAAGAATATCACCAGACATATTAGCCTCAATAGCACCAGCTTTGCAAGCAGAAGAAAACAGCACAGCGGTTTTTTGTTCGATTATTTCGTTGTATGATTCGAGTGCTTTGTTTTTTGATGTTGATAAATTTTTAAAAAATTTTTTGTTAAAATCGACTTCATCTATTTCTCCGTTTACAATTTTGTCCCATGAGTCAATGTATAGTTTTGCTACGTCTTTACCGTGATCTAGTGCAATGTTAAAACCTGTTGCTAACATTTTATGTCCAGTTAACAAAGCACTTGCAATTCCTTCTTTAGCATGAAAAGATGGTTCACCACGACGTTCCAAATCATTATCGATAATATCATCATGAACAAGACTAGCACTATGAGCAAGCTCAATGCTTACAGCACCCTCAAGAGCCCTCTGATACTCATCATCAGATTCTTTACCCTGGGTACAAGTCTTAAAAGAAAGATGAGCTAAAAGAGGGCGTAAACGCTTACCGCCCTTTAAAACTTCGACGATTTTTTCATCCGGAATTATAACTTCAATTTTTTTATCTAAATTTTCTGTAGTATTTTCGATAAAAACATCTAAATTCGATGAGTATTCTTCCATTCACTCCCCCAATTTATCTTAATCCTATATTATTTGTCGCTAATAGTATATATTTTTTGTTATTTTGAATGATTTGGCCATTATATACTTCGGAGCTGCTCTTCTGAGAACCGAGAGAACAGCATAGCTATCTTAAATAGTTTACCTATCTTTTTGATGAAATCAGTGTTGTTATCTCATAATTTTGGAATGTAAAAAATGATGTTCATATTTATAAAAATTATGTTACTATGATAACAAAACCTAAGCGTTTTTGTTATTATCTTATTTTTGTAGGTACCTGGCAATTATGTATATCTCGGAGCTGCTTTTACGAGACGCAGAAGGAGAAAAACGACTAACTATCTTAAATTTTTTATTTACCTCTGAGATGAAATTACGCAAATCTTCGCCCTCAAAAACTTTGCAGATAAAGTGCCCGCCGGGTTTAAGCAGAAAACACGCTAATTTAAGTGAATGCTCGCAGAGATAAACACTTCTTGCCTGGTCAACAGAATAGTTGCCAGATATATCTGGGGACATATCAGATAAAACAACGTCAGCATTTCTGTCACCAACAACATCTCTGACCTCTTCTGCAGTAATTTCTTCTGTTAAATCACCCTGCAAAAATGTTACGCCATCAATTGGGTTTATGTAAGCTAGGTCAATACCCACTACTTTCCCTTGATAACCGACAAGCTCTTTTGCAACCTGGCTCCATCCACCTGGTGCAGCGCCAAGATCTACTACTACATCGCCTTTCTTAACTATGCTGAATTTATTTTGTATCTGTTCAAGTTTAAAAGCAGAACGGGCCCTATAGCCGACTCGTTTAGCCTCTTTGTAGTAATGTTCCTTTTTTTTCTCTGAGTACCAGCGAGTCATGTTATAGTATGATGTCTATGTCCAAACGCTCAGCTAGCTCTTTGTACCTGTTTCTTATTGTAACTTCTGTGACACCAGCTACATCTGCTACTTCTCTCTGTGTTCTGCGCTCACCACACAGGATTGATGCTATGTATATCGAGGCTGCTGCGACACCAGTTGGTCCACGACCACTAGTTAATTCTTTGTCAGCAGCGTCTTTTAGAATCTCAATAGCTTTTGATTGAACGTCTCCAGACAGCTTTAGTTCACTGCAGAACCTTGAAATGTAATCCTGTGGTGAAGTTGGCATTAGTTTAAGTCCAAGTTCTCTTGCTATGAAACGGTATGTTCTACCTATCTCTTTTCTTGAGACACGTGAAGAACCTGCAATTTCGTCAAGTGTTCTTGGAACGTTACATTGACGACATGCAGCGTACAAAGCCGCTGCTGATACACCTTCGATGCTTCTACCGCGTATTAGATTCTTAAGAACAGCTTTTCTGTAAATCATAGCCGCTGTTTCTCTAACATTTCTTGGCAATCCCATACCAGATGCCATACGGTCTAGCTCTGATAACGCAAAAGCTAGGTTACGCTCTGTTGCATCGCTAACCCTTATACGTCTTTGCCATTTCCTCAGCCTGTATAGTTGTGCTCTGTTACGTGTTGGAATAGATTTACCATAAGAGTCACGGTTTTTCCAACCAATCATTGTGCTAAGACCTTTGTCATGGATAGTGTAAGTCATTGGTGCACCGACACGCGCTCTTTTTTCACGCTGTTCACTATCAAATGCACGCCACTCTGGACCTTGGTCAATAAAATCTTCGTCAATTACAAGCCCGCAGTCTTCACAAACAAGTTCAGCTCGAGAATAGTCCTTTGTTAAATGCGTGCTACCACATTCAGGACATTGAGTAATTTCTTCAATACTTGGTTTATCTTTTTTCTTTTTAGCCGATGATGGCATCATAGGAAAATTCCCCCATAAATATTTTAAACTTTTCGATACGCTTTTAAGGCAAATAATGGAACTTATATATATAATTTTCCCAGTTTTGGGCTTTGCATAATAAAAAAATTTAAAAACCATTTTTGGATTCGATGTGCTATATACATAGTACATGGGGTATGATTTATGAACTTATCAATTCCTCCAGAACCGACAATAATAAAAAAACAATTCAACAAAGAAAAAAATAAAATCGAAATGAAAATCGAAACACTGGCATTATGGTTTGGAAACAGATTACCAAGCTATCTATGGAATGAGGGAGGCTGGGCTAAGCCACTAAAAGAAGAGGGATACAACTGGCAGAGTTTTCTAAAAATACTGGCACTTCATAAAAAAGATATGATAAAATGGTCATGGGATACTTTATCCTGGAGAGATTTTCTAATCAAAATACAGAAAACGCTCGCAGATCCGGTTTTTAAAACAATGCTGGCAGAACCTTAGGGGGGAACTAAATGACAGAATCTGAAATAGATGGTGTACCAATAGTTCTTACAGCCTCGCGTGCAGAGGCAAACGAGTACAACAACAACCCTTTTGATGCGTTTATATGCACTTTTCCAAGAAAATTATCAGGATATATACTTAGAGAGCATTTAGCAAATTTAGAGAATAATGAGGATGGAACCGCCAGATCTACCATTTACGGGTTAAGAAAAGTAGAATCGATGCTTGTTGACGAATTTGGTAAAGA
>JBFYMH010000163.1:0-4987 GCA_041305005.1 Thermoplasmatales archaeon
ACTATTTTTGGTTTGAGAACTTTATGCTCTGATGATTCTAGATACATGGGTAGTTATATTGGTAATTTCAACAAAGATTTAGCTTACCACAATGGATGTGTATGGACATGGTTGCTAGGTCCGTTTGTAAAAGCTTTTGTTAAAACCAAAAACCATGAGAGAACGTGGAGAGAGTATGCCTATCAGAACTTTTTGAAGCCCATGTTTGATGTTTTTGGTGAGAACTGGGATGGTTCGATTTACGAGATATTTGATGGTAACCCGCCTTTTATTCCGCAGGGTTGTATAACGCAGGCGTGGAGTGTAGCAGAAACACTTAGGGCATGGGCTGAGGATATTGAACAAATAAGACCAAAATATGAGGATACTTTTTTATTAAATGAAATAAGCGTTTAGCACGTACTGTTGTATCATCCTGTTTGTGTTAAAGAATGATGCATTTACTGCTATGCAGCTTCTCATTGTTCGTATCCAGTTGTCCCTATCGTTATAGAATTTTGGCATTATCCAAGTCTCAAGTTTGCTGTAGAGATCGTTTCTATCTGCATCATCATCAGAGTCTTTTTCGTTTGATTTCCTTGAACCTATTGCCCAGCCCGTGATGTTTTCTATACGGCCTTCTATCCACCAGCCGTCAAGTGTACTTAATTGTGGTACACCATTATGTGCTGCTTTCATCCCAGATGTACCTGATGCTTCTTGTGGCCTTCTTGGTGTGTTAAGCCATAGGTCAACGCCAGCAGTCATCAATTTGCCAATCGCCATGTCATAGTTGTGAATATATGCTATTTTTACCTTGCCGCCTAGGCTTTTCATTACCTGGAAAATATTTTTTATTGAATCTCTACCACCATCATCTTTTGGATGGGCTTTGCCAGAGTAGATTATCTGGAATGGTCCTGCTTTCTCAGCTATTTTAACTAGTTGCTCTGGCTGTGATATAAGAAGTTCAGGTCGTTTGTAAGCTGTTTGTCTTCGTGCGAATCCTATCGTAAAATTATCATAGCTTAAACCAGTATTATATCTGTTGTTAACAAAATCTATAAGTCTTTTTTTTGCCTCCATATGTGCATTCCATATCTCATATTTATCAATGCTAAATGCCCCTCTGAGCAGATATGGATCTGAACGCCAACCAGGCATATACTTATCGAACAATCGCTGAAACGGCTCAGATACCCATGTTGGTGTATGCACACCATTTGTTATGGAGTCGATAGCGTAACCAGGGAACATTATGCGTGAAATCTCGCCGTGCTTTTTCGCCACACCATTAACATAATGACT
Source organism: Thermoplasmatales archaeon (assembly GCA_041305005.1). GTDB lineage: Archaea > Thermoplasmatota > E2 > DHVEG-1 > DHVEG-1 > JARYMC01. The sequence continues at coordinate 1,288 of JBFYMH010000163.1, forward strand.
AAAAAACAGGGCAAGTCTTGTCATGTTCAGCTTATCCTCAAAGGTAATATCATGCACAAGATGATCTGGTAGCATATCACCAAGCATGGACTTGGCAACTGGCAGATCAAATTGGTCATGGCCAGCAGCAACAGGAGTGTGTGTAGTAAAAACACATTGTTGTCTAACTTTTTCAATATCTTTTAACTGATTGTATAACTCAAGTGTACTAAGCGCAGCATGGCCCTCGTTCATATGATATTTATCTATTGTTTTGTACCCCATTGCCTGCAAAGCACGAACGCCACCAATGCCAAGAACAATTTCCTGAGCAAGACGATATTTGTTGTCGCCACCGTACAAATATTTGGTTATCTGTTTGTCATAGTCAGAGTTCTCAGCCAAATTCGTATCAAGGAAAAAAACAGGTACAACATAACCTCCTAGTCCCTGTATAGGATAATACCATATACGTATGTTAACAACCCTGTTTTCAATTTTTACACTTGTTCTAGTTGGAAGAAAATTGAGAAAATAATCTATGTTGAAATTATGAGGCAGTTCGATCTGATTTCCTTCAGAGTCTATCTTCTGGTAAAAGTATCCTTTTTCAGATAGTAATGTGATACCAACAATGGGTACGTTTAGGTCTGCGCATGATTTTAGAGTGTCGCCTGCCAGTACGCCCAGTCCGCCGCTGTACGTTGGAATATTCTCATTTATACCTATCTCCATAGAAAAATATGCTATTTTTGGTTTCCCTGAAAAACCTAGATTGTGATTATTTGGATTTGTTTTAGTTTCTGCATTAGTTGTTTCCATTGCTCTCCTTTCCACCTAAATTTAAGCAAGGTAATGTAACACACTTGTTATAAAATGTTTTACGGATTTTTCATTTTCGACTAAAGTTATATAAGTAAATCAACATATTATATGTTCGTGGGGTGGTATCTTTACGATAGAAAAAACATGCGGTTTATGCAGTCGTAAGATGAATTTAAAAGAAAACTTGTCTGGTTTAGTGTTCAGCGATGATCATTTTTTATGTGAGGAATGTCGCTCTAATCACTCAGAAGAATATATTAACAATTGGACAAAAACCGTTATGAACGTCTCTGAAAACGGTATGCCTATAGCCCTATGGCTGATTCAGGAGCAAAATAGGCAAAAAGAGATGATGGTAAGAAAACGGTAAAAATTAATTACAAATTTATAGCATTTTCGGATTTTTTTTAACAAGTTAAAGTAAATGTTTTTCTCTATTAAATCTTAATTTTTCTATCCTTATAGTTATTATAACCAAAAATAATAAAGATATTTACATAAAATTCATAAATTATTTATAATGAGAAAGCGTTATATAATTAATATTAGGGGGATATCCTGATGACAAAAACATCAAATAAATTAAAAATAAGTATGTCACTGGCAATAATAGCCATATTTGTATTTTCTGCGCTTATCCCAATTGTTAGTGCAGTTAATATAGACAAATTAAATGGCATTAATAAAGGTCCTTCATATCTTCCTGTAGTACCTCTTAAAAATGTTTTTTTAATAAACTATGATGAAGATAGCTATCTGGATGATTTTGCTTATTTAGCAGCTATCCCATCGAGTGTTTTCCGGCAGAATGGTCGTTTGTTTTCATATCCTCTGTTGTTTTTCGATGAACCTTATGAGTATGAAGAAGATAGTGAACGTACGTTGAACCCTCGCCAGGGCTTAGATTATTTTATGGACGATTGGATGAGTTATTGCAATGGTCAACTTGATCAATTAAAATCTGTTAATGTCGGTATAAATGAATTAGATGAAAGTTGGCGTGCGAAAGAATCTTTTATGATTGATAGTGATAGTCCTTATGAGATAGCTAATGAGATTGCTTTGCACGATTGGTCTTTTTCAGATGGTGTTGTTATTGCTGTCATCCAAGATGATTTCGAGAAACATAGTAATTTTACAAGTGGTATAGTCGATGGTACAATTTCTGGTGACAAGGATATTTTGCAGAAAACTTTTTACTCAAAGCAGTTGGATAAGTTAAATCCTCGTTTCCATGATTTTGATGTACCTGAGGGTTATAAGTATCTAAAATCTAGGACCTGGTGGTCTTGTATAGAGGTTGGGAAAGGCGGCGATTCTGCTCTTCCTCTGCATATTAAGGCGCCTATACCTGCTGCCGATCCTGACTCGCAGATATATTGCAACTACAACGGCGAATGGATGCAAGTAGCAGTAACTGCTGCATGGAACATTAATGGAATGGATAAGGAAAAAGCAGAAACCTATGTTTATAAAAGTGGACCTTGGAGGTTAGGTATCACCGATGTGCCGACCGAGGCTGGTTTAATTACAAAGAATGGCAGATTTATTGATATCCTACGTAATATGATACGTGGTATTACTTATCAGACGGATATTACAATATTCCCTGGTGTTGAGATTGATATTCCTGTTAAAACTGGTTTTGGTTGTAGAGATGCAAACTTTAAATTAACCTGGGCTAATCCAAATATAAATCTTGGTTTTTCTGTAATTGGTCCAAGTGGCGAAGAAATATTATCAGTTAGTGAAGAAAATACTGACGGATGCCAGGAGATTCACCTCGGTCAACTTGGCGAATGTCTCCCGGATGAGTCTTATTCTTTGAGTGTTTTTACTCTTGATGAATTATCTGGTCCTGTTGATTTCGAGTTTGAATACAGTTGGCATCAAAATATTTCTAAGACTTTATCCGATTCTCTGGGTTCTGCTTCCGAGGGTTCAGTTCTTGCCAGTACATTGAACATTCCATTGCTTTATACATCATCGTCAGGTTTATCTGACGAAGCTAAAAATGTTCTTTATAAACTAGGTGCAAAAAATGTGTACTTAGTTGATTTCGGAAAACATCTTTCTAACAAAGTTAGAAGAGATATTGAAGATATCGCATCAATAAAAGAAACATATGTTGAGCCAACTGAGGTTTATCTTGATATCATGGATTTAACTGGTCAGAATGACATAGTATTCTCAACTATTGATCCTTGGACTAGATGGTATGTCCCAGAGATGAAGCCCGGTGACGAGACAGATGCAGGTTTGTTTGTTGGTCCTGCAGCTTATTGTGCTGCTCATCATGGCAGCCCATTACTTATAGTTGATAATCACCCAGAGTTGTCTTCTGCTCTTGTTTGGCATAATGAGTTCTGGAGTCGTTATGCCAATGGTTACAAGGCGCCGTCTGTTGCTCAGATGTACTTAACTGGTAATCGTGTTTACGATTTCTTGAAGAAACTCGGATATGATAAGGAAGATATGGAGACGATGATAACTGTTGCTGACCAATATGAATTTGGTGCAACATGGGATAGAACCTTTGCCGGTAAAGCAAGACCAGGACGGTTCTTTGGGCATCCAGTTGATACTGCTTATTGGATATCCCGTAACATGTTTTATCCTGAACTGATTTTCAATAACCCTGCACTTAATCCTGATGGAATATCTTTGATTCAAGGTAGTGAGAGTGTTAGACGAAAAATTTTCCCATGGGGTGGTTTTGGACTAAAAATCACTAAACCATCGCAAGAAGAATCATTTAAGTATCCTGTTCTGCAAATGTACATTAACCCAAAACATCACCTTAATGATGCCTTTGAGAAATACTATGGTTTTAGATATAAATCAGCTGATGATATCGTTCCTGGTACCACTGAATCTTTTAATCCAATTGATGAGG
>JBFYMH010000164.1:0-3395 GCA_041305005.1 Thermoplasmatales archaeon
ATATTGCAGAGCGCGGAGAAAAGATAAGAAATCTAATTAAAAAAGCTCCTATCCCCCCTGAACTCGAAGAGGATATTCGAAAACACTACAAAGAAATGGAAAAACGCTATGGAAAAAACACAGATGTCGCAGTAAGAAGTAGCGCAACTGCTGAGGATTTGCCTGATGCTAGTTTTGCAGGTCAACAAGAAACATACCTAAATGTTAGAGGAGAAGCAGATCTTTTGGAAAAAGTTAGAGATTGTTTTGCATCTTTGTTTACAAACAGGGCAATATCATATCGTTTTGACAAGGGATTTGATCATTTCTCAGTGTATCTTTCTGTCGGTGTGCAGAAGATGGTACGTTCTGATCTAGCTTGTTCTGGTGTTATGTTCTCCATTGATACTGAGAGCGGTTTTAAAGACGCAGTCTATATCACTGGTGCCTATGGACTCGGGGAGAACGTTGTACAGGGTGCTGTAAATCCTGACCAGTTTTATGTGTTTAAACCAACATTGAAAAAGGGATTCAAATCCATTGTTGAAAAAAAGGTTGGCTCAAAAGAAAAAAGACTTGTTTATGGCACAAAAGGAACTGTACAAAAACCAGTCACAAAAAAAGAGCAGCAAAATTTTGTTATAAATGACGATGAGATTTTAAAGTTAGCCTCATGGGCTTGTATAATCGAGGATCACTACAAAAAACCCATGGACATCGAATGGGCAAAAGACGGAAAAACCAGTGAGCTTTTTATTGTTCAAGCTAGACCTGAGACGGTACATTCGCAGACTGATGTTGCTGTATTGAAAACATATGTTCTTGAACAGAAAGGCAACCTACTCGCCGAAGGAGAAGCAGTTGGAACAAAGATAGGACAGGGAGAAGTAAATGTTATCGCGAATGCAAAAGACATACATAAATTCCTGAAGGGACAGGTTTTAGTTACAGACATGACGGACCCTGACTGGGAGCCTATAATGAAAATTGCTGGCGCAATAGTAACAAACAGGGGCGGTCGTACTTGTCATGCCGCAATTATTTCTAGAGAGCTTGGCATCCCTTGTGTTATTGGAACTGGTAATGGTACTTCCAAGATAAAACATGGTTCAAAGGTTACTATTGATTGCAGCGAGGGCATTGGTAGGATATACGACGGCTTGTTGAAATTCAGGTTAGATGAAATAAGACTAGACCGTTTACCTCAAACAAAAACAAAAATAATGATGAATGTTGGGGTCCCAGAAAAAGCATTCCAGGAAGGACAAACACCAAATGATGGTATAGGTCTTGCAAGAGAAGAGTTCATCATAAACTCTTATATTGGTATTCATCCGCTTGCGTTGATTAATTACAATGAGTTAAAAAAGAAAGCAAAATCTGACCCGAAAATAGCAAAGGTTATCAAAAAGATTGATGAGAAAAGCAGTAACTACGAAGATAAAGTTGAGTTCTTCGTTGATAATTTAGCAAGAGGGATTGCAAAGATTGCCGCAGGGTTTTACCCAAACGATGTTATCGTCCGTATGTCTGATTTTAAGACAAATGAGTACGCGAACCTTATAGGCGGGTATCTATATGAACCCGAGGAAAGCAATCCAATGATCGGATGGCGTGGTGCTTCACGTTACTACGATCCAAAGTACAAAGCAGCATATGGACTAGAATGCAGGGCAATAAAAAAAGCCAGGGACGAAATGGGTCTCACAAACATAAAACCAATGATACCTTTCTGCAGAACGCCTGATGAAGGTCGCAAGGTTATAAAGACCATGAACGAATTTGGTTTAAAACAAGGCGAAAACGGCCTTGAAGTGTATGTTATGTGTGAGATACCATCTAATGTCGTTGTCGCAGACCAGTTCGCAGAAGTCTTCGATGGTTTTAGCATAGGCTCAAACGACCTCACACAACTAACACTTGGTCTAGATAGAGACTCTGATCTTGTTGCGCACATTTTCGATGAGAGAAATGATGCAGTAAAAAGGTTAGTTGCGCAGGTAATCAGTGTAGCACATTCCCATCAACCAAGGAGAAAGGTTGGTATCTGTGGTCAGGCACCATCTGATTTTCCTGAATTCGCTGAGTTTTTGGTGGAATGTGGCATTGACAGCATATCGCTAAACCCTGATACGGTTGTAAAAACAAGGCTTAAAATCGCTGAGACGGAAAAGAGACTAGGGAGATAAAAACTCCTTCTTCTTTTTTATTATACTTATCTAAAAGTTTTTAGCGGCATTGCTATTTGCTAGATTTATGAAAATCATCCCAACCATCTACGTTAAAGACAAAAAGATGTGGACAAAAAAAGATGGAGAACTTGTATCAATCAACGATGTTTTAGAACAGGTTAAAGCAGATGAGGAGATTTATATTTTGGATGATGATGGGATAGAGGAAAATAGGCCTGAGTTTTCAATATACCAAGCTTTGTCAGAGCGTTACACTATATGGGTGGATGCTGGCCCCAAGATATTGGATGATATTGTTGATATTGTTATGGGAGGTGCAACGACCGTAACACTCAGGGAAAAAATATTTTTAGTTAGTGATTTACCGGAGATAAAAGATTTTACTGATTGTTTGATTTATAGCTATGTCGATCTGCAAAAAGATGAGGAGTATGCTCTTTCCATGCCACCACATATTGATGGTTTAATCATATGTAATGATAGAAGTCAGTTCGAGGGGGATTTCAGACTCTGTGAATTGTTGAAAAATCTTTGTAAAACTTACAGCATATATGTTTTTGAGGAAAACAGAGAGAATATCCAATACTGGGAAGGGCTGGGTGTGGCAGGTGTTCTTTTGTATTTGGAAAAAACGAAACAGGTGAATAGTAATGGTTGACTCTGAGACTCAGATAATATTGTCTTTTCTTTTTAAACGCAGTGGAAAGGAGGAGCTTACTGCTTCTGAGCTTTATCTTCCGTTGTCCATGGATTTGAAATGGTTCACACCGAATCAGGCGAAGGCTTTTGTTAACATGGCTTTGCAGCAGAAACTTTTAGAAAAGAAAGATGGGAAGATAACACCGTGTTTTGATTACAAGAATGTTGTAGTCCCGGTTGGTTTCATTCCAACAAAACAAGCTGTCTTAGAAAAAGAAGTTAAGTTGGATGCTATGAAAACAATTATGGTTAGGATTTCTGAGAAATCAGGTCTCGATGAAACTGGTGTTTCTGAGAAAATTAATCAAGCATCTGATGAAAAAAATATTTCAAGTGGTGTTGCAGCTCTATTGATTGCCAAGGAGTACGATGTTGATTTTATGGATTGTTTTGAGGATCTGGAAAAAGAGGTTTTTAGAGAAAATATAGAATGATTGGTATCATAAGTATTCCCATGCAGTGACTTCTTCTCACACCCCATTGCACTGGCAGGAGTCCGATGAATGTTGCTACAAGCATAATTAC
>JBFYMH010000165.1:0-2818 GCA_041305005.1 Thermoplasmatales archaeon
TAGCTAAGGGCGAGATGATCGATAGTGTAATTATACCATTGTTGAATAAATTAGAAAACAAAAAAATAATTACAGATTCTTTAAAATCAGAAGAAATAAAAAACTTATTTGCTAAACACGAGGCCGAGATTAAAGACCTTTTTTTAGATGAGATTAAAAAACATGTGCGAAAAGCAGAGGAAACCAGCAAATCCGAATCAATACCTCAAACGCCTTACAAAAATCTTCTTTTTGAAGCACCACGATATATTGTAAACAAGATGTTAAAAGAAATAAAAATAACAATCTAAAAATTTTTATAAAGACACCAAAATCACAGCATGATCCTTTTCATATGGTGACAAATCCATTTTATCTATAACATTAAAACCATGTTTTTTTAATTGATTAGCCACAACATCATAAATTTCTTTTGGCTTGGAAGAAACATCTATGCTACGTGCCTTAACCATTATAATTCCCTGTCCACCTGGCTTTAGATATTTTTTTAGATTTTTTATGAAAATCTCTGCCTGGTTCCTCTGTGAAATATCTTGATATACTAAATCTACAGATGATACTATGGCGCTATACCTCTCAGGGTGATTAGCATCAGAAAGAATAGGAATGATATTTTTTCTTTTCTCGCTAACGCCTAACAACTTTTTTAGTGCAATCGGTGAACTCTCAACAGCATATACAATGCCATTTTTTACAATATCTGAGACATGACTAACAGTTGTACCTGTTGCAGCACCGAGATATAAAACAGTATAACCCGGCTTAATTTCTATGTTTTTCAATCCCTTTAAAATCGCTGCTGCCAACTTACTTCTATGTGGGTTCCAGGATCGGAACTCTCTGCCTTCATATGATACTAGTTTCTCGTTGTATACCTGTAGGCCCCTACAATTATCTGGGTTTTCAGTGAATATCTTATCCTGTTGTTTGTAAACACCCCCCATATGTGTTGGCTGCATGACATCAGGGTTATAATATATATCTAATAAATGTTTTGTAGAAATCTTAAATTACGTTTATTGTATTCACCTGCCCGGGGAAAACATTATGGTAAACAGATCACCGTTATATGAAATGCAAAAAAAACTAGGCGCACGTTTCACTGAATTCGCCGGTTTTGAGATGCCTATACAATATACTTCAATAATGGACGAACATCTAGCTGTTAGAAAATCAGTTGGTATCTTTGATGTTACTCACATGAGTAATGTATGGATCACTGGAAAAGATTCTGCGAAGCTACTTAGTCTTACTACCGTATCAGATGCAACAAAAGTTGGGGAAAACCAAAGCCAATATACAGAGATGTTAAAGGAAGATGGGACCATTATCGATGACACAATTTTTATGAATCTTGGAGACAAATACATGATGATCCCAAATGCCGGTATGAACATTATTGTTACTAAATGGTTGAATGATCAAGCAAAAAAACATAAACTAAATGCAAAGGCAGAAGATGTATCAAAAGATTTTGTTATCCTTGCCATTCAAGGTCCAAAATCAAAAGATACATTGCAGAAGCTTACCGACATAGATCTTGATTCCGTAAAATTTTTTGGTTGTCAATATATTGATGTAGCAGGCGTACCCTGCATTATTTCCCATACCGGTTATACTGGAGAACTCGGGTTTGAATTGCAAATTACTCCAACAAAAAAAGCAGAGACCGTATTTAATAAGATTATTGATGCTGGAAAAGAATTTGATATAAAACCCGTAGGGCTTGGTGCACGTGATACACTAAGACTTGAAAAATGTTTTATGCTTGCCGGTAACGAGTTTCACGGTGGAAAAACCCCTCTCGAAGCTACACTTGGTTGGACTATAAACTGGGACCATGATTTCATAGGCAAAGCAGCTTTGCTCAAACAAAAAGAACAAGGCACTTTTGACAGAATGACCTGTTTATTGTGTGTTGATAAAGGAATCCCACGACACGGTTGTGAGATTCAAAAAGATGGAAAAAAAGTTGGTATCGTTACAAGCGGAACACTTTCGCCATGTCTTAACGTAGGCATAGCAATGGGTTATGTCCGTCATGACCTTAGAGCAGATGGGAACACTTTAGACATTGTTGTTAGAGACAAACCTTTGAAAGCCAAGGTTGTTAAACCACCTTTTGTGCCAAAGGATTGGTCTCAAAAGAATTTAGAAAACGTTTATAACTCCTAGTAAATTATTGGAGGGATGATAAATTATGGCAAATGAAGTAAAAGATGATTTGAAGTATACTGAAACGCATGAATGGCTGAAAATAAAGGGAAACAGGGCAACTATCGGTATAACTGATCATGCCCAAGCTGAGCTCACAGATATTGTTTATGTTGAATTACCAGCAGTTGGCAAAACAGTTAACAAGGGCGAAGAACTTTGCGTTGTAGAATCAGTGAAATCTGTATCAGAGGTTTATTCCCCGGTAAGCGGAAAAATTGTTAATGTAAACAAAAAACTAGAGGAGTCACCTGAGTCAATAAATAAAAGTCCATATGTTGAGGGATGGCTTGTTGAGTTGGAAATAAAGGACAAATCAGAGATTGATAAACTGCTTGATGCAGCGACATACAAAAAAGCCATATGAACTCTTATCTATTGTTTAAGGAGAAATTTTTTTTAGAATTTTTTCCGAAACGTTCTTATATTGTCTAATATATTGCTTAAATTAGGCGGAGAGATGGGATTGCAAGTAATTTCAACAATTTTTTACTAAAGCGGTGTTTTACACCTCCGCCGCCTCCCCCATTAATAATCTTTTTAATCATTATCTTTAAAAACAGTTATCTGTTTTAAGGGTTGATTCAATGAAATTATTACTGAT
>JBFYMH010000166.1:0-7390 GCA_041305005.1 Thermoplasmatales archaeon
CATCAGGTTTTCAGAAGATCGTAATAAACTCCCTTGATTTTTTCCTCAGCCAATATTCTCAGGATGAAGTAATTAGAACGATTTATGCAGCAAAACTCAGCAATCTGCAAAACAAAGGAGCTTTGTTTATTATAATGACGAGAGGCATACATGGAGATATTTTTGAGAGGAAGATGGAGGGAACTGCGGATTGCGTACTTGAGTTGGAAGTGTTGCAAAAGGGCTCCACTTTTGAGCGTTTTCTTTCTGTAAAAAAAATGAGAAACTATGCAAAAAAAATTGGTATAGCACGATATGCTATAGACAGCGATGGCTTTGTTTTAGAAATGATAGAAAGAATCATGTAAAAATAATTTTTTGACCGATTTTTTCGTAGTTTTGTGAAAATGCATTTGTACATGAATATATACAAGCATATGCAACTAGTTATTCATGGGGCGACTAGTTTATTAATAGGATGTAACATACATTTAAATTACGAGTGATGGGATGCAGTTTGAGAGTAGTAAGTCGGAGAACTATTCTAGTCTAAAAAGACCTCTTGTTGTTAGGGCTTTAAGGAGAAGTAACGTTAGAAAAAAAATAGCGGAATATCTTTTTGATATAAGCCCCAGTTGTAGCTATACGTCTGAGATCGCTTATCATGTTAAAACAACACCTACGAATGTTATTGGTGCAATACGTGGCATGGATTCCAGGTACAAAGAAAATGAGTCTTTGCTTAGTTTAAAGATAGTTGAAGAGAAGAGCGGTGGCGGTAACATAAAACTTTATGGTTTAACCTCTTTTGGAAGGGAGATAATCGAAACAGAGTTAAAGGAATCTACAAGGAATAGAAGATAATTAAAAAAATATTTTTTATCAAATCTATGATTTTTAACTGTTTTTTAAAGGGTTTTTAAACAATAAATTTATGTAGAACCACAGTACTTAATAAGGAGTTGTATATATCGGGATTTGAATTTATATACAGTTTGGGAGGTCAAAATTAATGAAAGATTTAGATGCTCCAAAGTTGAAAGTTGGTACACCATTACTAAAGAAGGGTTTTGCTAAGATGCAGAAAGGCGGCGTCATAATGGATGTTACTACCGCTGAGCAGGCCAGGATTGCTGAGGACAGCGGTGCTGTTGCTGTCATGGCTCTAGAGAGGGTTCCAGCCGATATCCGCGCACATGGTGGTATAGCACGTATGGCTGACCCAGCCGTTATAAGACAGATAATGGACTCTGTTAGCATACCTGTTATGGCAAAGGTGCGCATAGGCCATTTTGTAGAGGCCCAAGCCCTTGAGGCTCTTGGCGTCGATATGATCGATGAATCAGAGGTCTTGACACCTGCTGATCCTTTTTATCATGTGGATAAACGCAAATTCACTATTCCTTTTGTTTGTGGTTGCAGAAACCTTGGCGAGGCGGTACGTAGGATATGGGAAGGAGCTGCGATGATTAGAACTAAGGGTGAGGCTGGCACAGGAGACATCGTAGAAGCGATCAGACATCAGAGAATGGTCATTGGTATGATTAAAAGACTTGACTGCTTGGATGAGAAAGAGATACATAAGCTCGCAGAAGAATACTCCCAGAGTTATGTTAACTCCATTAAAACAATAACAAACAACGATAACGTAGGAGATGACACAATAGTTTTTGAGGAATACACCTACGGCGAAGTTAAAAAAGACATTTTCAAAATCGTAAACAGCATAAAAAACGTTCATCATCGTCTCCCTGTTGTGAACTTTGCAGCAGGCGGGATAGCGACCCCTGCTGATGCCGCGATAATGATGCAACTCGGCAGCGACGGGGTTTTCGTAGGATCAGGTATATTCAAATCTGAGAACCCAAAAATCAGAGCAAAAGCCATTGTTGAAGCAGTAGCACATTACAAGGAACCGGAGGTTATAGCAGATATCAGTAAAAACCTTGGAGAAGCGATGCATGGTATAGAGATACAGACATTGACAAAAGAACAGTTGTTACAGGAAAGAGGATGGTAAAAAAAGTATCAATTGGTGTCCTAGCGGTACAGGGGGCCGTATCTGAACATATTACTGCTATGACAAACACGCTTAGAGAAACAAACACTAGTGGCAATGTATTTTTTGTTAACAACATAGACGACATAAAAAAAATAGATGCACTTATATTACCAGGCGGGGAAAGCACAGCTATATCAAATATTTTGTACAAAAATGGTATGTACGAAGTCATAAAAAAAAGAATAAACGATAACAATCTACCTATAATGGGCACATGTGCTGGTTGTGTGATACTCGCAAAAGAATTAGCAGATGAAGACAATAAAGTTAAGTTGTTACAAGTTATGGACATGCAGGTCGCGCGCAACAGTTTTGGTAGACAACGCGAATCATTTGAAAAAAATATAATGATAGAAGGTTTTTCTGAAACTTATAAAGCTGTTTTTATAAGAGCTCCTACAATAAAACGAGTTTGGGGCGAATGTAAAGTTTTAGCAAAAATAGATAAAGAAATAATTATGGCTAGGCAGGACAAATTCCTAGCCTTATCTTTTCACCCTGAACTAACTGATGATCTTAGAGTCCACAAATATTTTTTAGATATGATAGTTTAAGCTTTCATTATAGCGAGTAGGAATATACCAAGAGCTATCAATGCTCCAACTACTGCGCCTACAACAGCTACTATACCGTTTGTTATAGTTCCTTTAAAATTCATTATATCTGGTACAGTACCTATGTTTAGTATTTCGGCGCCCCATAGGAACAGTATGAAAACAATTATTCCTATGACTATTAGTATAGCTCCAACTGCTCTGCTTTTACCGGATCCGAAATATGCCGTGAACAAACCAGCGATTATACTAGCTATTCCGAATACCAGCACCAACATGCTCAGGAAATATTGTACTAATCCTTCCATTTTTCATTTCACCTCTTTAAAATTTTGTTCCCGTTAAAGTTTTTGTATCAATCACACCAGGTATTGATCTAATTTTGTTTACAACTATGTTACCAAGTTTTTCAAAGTCGTCTGCCTCTATCTTAGCGATGAGATCGTATTCACCAAAAAGCGGGTGAAGTTCAACAATCTCAGGTACCTTTGACAGCTTGTTATATACCTCGTGTTCGTGGGCGGGTGCAGCGCTTATAAGCACAAAACCTATAGCCATATTTTATTTCTCCTTTCGTCCCGTTATATTCTCTTGTAATATAAACTTTATCAAAAAATATTAGAAGAGAGCAGTCAAGATACTGGCAGTCATAAGGATAACTGTTGCACTAGCTATAACATATTTTTCCACTGGCTTAAGTACAAGATTTTTACTGATTAGCTTATGTTCTTTTAGGTAAACTATTGGTATAGCGACAAAGGCAATAGCCAAAGTTGTAGATAATAGATGCCAGATCATAGAGGGTATACCACCAATGTAAACCATAGCTAAGCCATCCAGGTTCTGTGGGTAGAAACCTAATTTCGAATACGCTAGCCAGAAACCAAAGTTAGACCATAGATCATAGAAAACGATGCCTAATGCACTTGCTCCTAAAATTTTTGGTATAAACATCTTGTTTATCCCTGATTTTCTTTTCGTTAGGTAACCGGTTAATGCCAAAAATGCGTACCCTGACCAAGTAAACAGGAAAAGCCAAGTTAACCAGCTAGCAGCATTTACTGGGTCAACAAACGCATAGAAAATATCAGTAATGCCAATAATACAAACCGGAACAATTAAAGTATAATATTTGCCAAGAAGAACACCACTTAAAACAGAGACGGTTGCAACAGCAAAGAATACATCCAATGGCACAGGGAACCCATTTGTTGGAATAGGATTAATAATACTATAGAAAAAATCATGCAGAAGTACTCTAGATAAAACACCTATTGCCACCAGTAAACCAGCTAAAATCAATTTATCTTTATTTTCGCTTACGTTCTTCAATAAATTCATACTTTTATTCCTCCTGCATCGTGAATCTTATTCTCCTATTTAAAATTTCACAAAATTTTGTTGTTATAAGTGATAAATTCATATAATGTACCCATCCAACTCACTGCATTTAGAAAGTATCTTGTCTTTTATCTCAGTATTGCAATCAACAGAGACTGTGATAAAACCATTATACGAAATATCGGAGACACTCGCTTTTTCATATATCCAGGATATAAAAGAATGGGTTTTTTCGTTAATAGGTAATCTTAATTTTATTTTAGACCTACATGGCAACGAATCATGGGTTATACCAAGTAATATTTCAATATTTTCTCTGTTTTTAACAGACATAGTTATAATTTTTTTGTTTTCTAACAAACCAAGTTTCTGCAAATAATTTATTCTGCTCTCTACATCTTCTATAGAAAGCAAATCGATTTTATTAAAAACAATTACAACTGGGGAAACAACACCGATATCAATTAGTTCTTTCAACGACACCTTGAGTTTTTTTTCAATAACTTCTTTGCTCTCACTTGTATCTACAACCAATAAAACAACATCAGCCAACGCCAGTTCCTCAAGTGTAGAATGAAAAGCGTCGATAACCAAAGCTGGCAGATTCTGTATGAAACCAACTGTATCGGTCAATAAAATCGGAAAAAGCTTATCATTCATCTTGCGTGTTGTTGTAGATAATGTGGAAAATAATTTACCATCAACCTTGACCTGTTCCCCAACTAAAAGGTTTAACAAACTGCTTTTACCAGCATTTGTATAACCAGCTAGCGAAACAAGGTAGAAACCGCTTGTATGTCTATGTCTTCTGCGTATCTCTCTTTCATCGCGTATTTTTTCTAAATCTTCTTTTATTTTCTTCGTCTGTTTTTTTATCATTTCATAGTAGTCATCAACCTGGTATTCACCACCAGCCATAAAACCGGGGTGTTCACCCTCCCTAGCACGATGTATAAGTTCCCTCACAAAAGGCCGCTCATATTGTAATTGCGCCAATCTTACCTGTAGTTTCGCCTCTTTTCTATCAGCTCTCTCCTCGAATATAGCCAAAATAAGTCTTATCCTATCATAAACATCTATTTTCAGTTTTTTTTCTAATGTGAACCATTGAGAAGGCTTCAGCTCACCATCGATTATTACTAAATTGATAGAATCTTTTTCTTGTTCTTCTATGAATTTTTTGATTTCTTCTACCTTACCAGGACCAACATAACTATTTGTATCAGGTAATTTTTTATGCTGAACGAACGTTTTAAGTATAGTATATCCAAGTGTATCAGCTAGTTGTATTATCTCTTGTATATCATCATTTAAAGAAACAACTAAAGCGTTTTTTCCACTCATTTTTTAAACCATCTGAGAGTACTATAAAAACGTTGAGCAGCGGTTATGTTTCCCACAACTGCAAAATAAATCAACATCCACGCAAGCAAATAAAAACCATATATCATCTGGTAGTTATAGTGAATTAATATATGTTGTAAAATTGGTATTATCATCAACAATGCAAGCCTGTCAGCACGACCAAGTAAACCTGAGTATTCTCTTTTGTAGCCAACCGCTTGCGATTGTGTGCCCATGTAACTTGTCAATAACATACCAACGATAGCTACGAGACCTATCCTAACATCGCACCATTGACTGATAGCGATACCACCAACCATCATAACATCGGCATATCTATCCAATGCATGATCTAGGAAATCACCTCTCTTTGACGTTTTTTTAGCCAATTTTGCAACCTTTCCATCGATGGCATCAAAAAAACCATTTAAAAAAACAAACAACACAGCAAAAAAAAGATAATAATTTGATAACTCAAGATCAGGGGAAGAGAAATAAAAAAATAATCCTGCTAGAAAAGCAAAAACTAGGGACAACCAAGTTAAAACATTAGGATTTACGCCCACAAAACGCTTAGCCGCTGATGTTAAAATAGGATCTACGTTCTCTCTTTGAGTATCCAGGACCATGTTTTTCCCGTCTCTAATTTTTAAAAGTCTTTTAATATCTCCTCAGACCAATCAATACATCCTATATTATATTTTTTCATATGCTTAAGCTTATTTTCAACAATCTCAAGTATACAAGATACCACTTGATCAACGGTTTTATCGGTTGTGTCTATTTCAAAAACATTTTTTCTTGGATGGATCTCTACGCTCTCACATAAAATTACATCAAGTGACTCAGCATCTATGTTTTCTTTTATTTTCTTTTCATTCCATTTTTTTTCGGCTAAACGTTTTTTTAACACGGAAGGATGGCATCTAAGAACTATCACCTTATCTACGTTTTTCAAAAGATGAGAAAGATGGCCTTCGACGAAAACAATATCTTTTTTTGTGTAATTGTTTGTTATATGTTTATTCAACATATTAACATCTATTATATTAGAACCTCTTTTTTCATCAACGCCAATAATAAAACCTTTCTCGATAGATATCTTGTTTAAATCAACTATTTTGAAACCTCGCTGGTTTAAAATTTTTGAAACAGAGGTTTTTCCTGTCCCTGGTGTACCAGAGATTGCGACAAGCATTTTAGACCAACTTTTGGTAATCGTATCCCTTAAAACCTTCTTTGAAGCAGTAATGAAGTTCTTGGAAGTCTCTGCGGAATTCTTTAACGTCTTCCTTGATTTTCTTAGGAGTTTCGTTTTTCAAAAGCGTTCTTTCATAAAACTTAGCAACATCTTCCATATCTTTTTCTTTCATACCAATTCGAGTAAGCTCTGGTGTTCCTAAGCGCAAGCCCGATGGGTTTATAGGGTCTTTATCCCCCGGTATCATGTTCATGTTTGTAACAATACCAGCTTCCTCAAGTTTTTTAGAGGCCTCCTTGCCTTTGCCTGGGCCTATTTCAACAAGAACTTGATGTGACTCGGTGAAACCAAGTTTCTCACCAAACACCTTGAATCCACATTCATGTAGGGATTGTGCTAATCTTTTCGCGTTTTTTATAGTCTGAGCAGCATATGCTTCACCAAACTCCAGGTGTTCAGCGAATGCTATGCCTTTGGCTGCAACATGATGAAGATGATAAGATGATGTGACACCTGGGAAAACACCGAAACCAAGTTTCCTCAAAAATGCTTTATCATCCTCTGTATCCCCTTTGTGATCTGAGAGTATCATACCACCTTGTGGACCAGGTAGCGTCTTGTGTGTGCTACCGTTCATAGCATCAGCACCCTCGCGGAGAGGATCCTGGAATTTTTTTCCTGCAATAAGACCCAAGACATGGGCAGCGTCATATATCACATATGCACCAACTTCATGTGCTGCGTCAGCGATTTGCCTAAGGGGCGTAGGAAACAGAAAAACAGATTGCCCGCATAGAGCCAGTTTTGGTTTAACTTCTCTTATAAGTTTAACAGCGTTATCAACATCTATGTTCATCTCCTCGTTGTTAAACGGGAAAGAAACAAGGTTTATGCCTCTGACACCAGCTG
>JBFYMH010000167.1:0-4402 GCA_041305005.1 Thermoplasmatales archaeon
TATTGTTTGCAGAGAAAAAACACCTATTAGCAAAGACCCTAGTATTAGCGATGCGCCGAAATTAAACTGCTTTCTAATAAGAAAAATTATCACTATAAAAGCGATGATTACACCCAATATAATGGCTAGTTCACTTAGTAGCATTTGCATCCCAAAAACCTTGTTCTGTTTAACTAGTTAACTCTTTGGCGCATCTCTCTGCATTTTCTATTGTTTTTTCATAGTCAATAGTTAAAAAATCTTTATTTAACATCAGTGGTTTGCCGTTTACTATTGTTGTAGAAACGTCGCTTCCTCGCACAGCATAAACAAGGTGAGACATCAGGTTGTAGTGCGGTGTGAGATGTGGCTTATCTAAGTCAATAATGATAACGTCAGCTTTTTTGCCGACTTCAACTGAACCCATGTCCTTTTCCATTTTCAGGCATCTGGCACCACCAACTGTAGCAAAGTCAAAAACAGTCTGCGCCGGCAAAACACTAGGATCCCATCTATGTTGTTTATGGATGAGCGCACAGAACTTCATAGTATCAAACATGTCCAGGATGTTGTTGCTAGCGGCACCGTCTGTACCAAGACCTACTGCAACATCAGATTGAATGAGCTCAGGTATAGGGGCAAAACCACCGGTTGCTATCTTCATGTTACTAACAGGACAGTGAGAAACCTTTGCGCCACTATTTTTTATATCAGTTATCTCATTTTTTGTTATCCAGCCGCAATGTGCTAGTATCATCTTTTCGCATAACAAACCATGTTTTTTTAGTTGTTCAACTGGTCTAACACCATATTTTTTTTGTATATCGTAAACTTCTTCTCTTGTCTCAGCGCAGTGGATATGAAGTAGAACATCGTATTTATCTGATATCTCACGTGTTTTCTCCAGATGTTCTGGGCTGCATGTATATGTTGCATGCGGTGCGATAACTGGTTTTATCAAATCGTTGTTCTTCCATTTTTTAATAAAATTTTCACACTCAGGAATAAACTTTTCCGGGGAAAACTCAGGTGTATCAAAATCGATCATTGGAAAACCAAGGAAGCCTCGCATACCAGCTTTCTCTGTTGTTTTCCCTATCACATCTTCAAAAAAATACATGTCAAGATAGGTTGTTGTACCTGAGCTTATCATCTCAAGGAGGCCAAGTTGTGTGCCTATTTCTATGGATTTACTATTAAATCTAGCTTCAACAGGCCATATCCTCTCTTTCAGCCATTTGTCAAGTACCATGTCGTCTCCATAGCCGCGTAGGAGTGTCATGGGTATGTGTGTATGTGTGTTTATAAGACCTGGTAAAACAAGTTTGTTTCTGCCATCTATTTTGTAATCGGCCTCTGTGGTGATTGGTTTTTCAGAAATCTGTGTGATCTCTTTTCCTTCTATGTATATGTCACCGTTGATTTTTTCTCTTTTCTCGTTCTGGGTGATTATAGAAGTGTTTTTTATGAGAATACTCATGTAATCCTCAGTCTTCTAATTCTGTTCCATCTAGCCAAAGTTGATCGAATTCTTCGTTTAATTTTTCAACTATCTCTTTTTCAACAGTCCAAATACCTATCTCATCTTTTTTCACTGGACCTGCAAGAATAAGTGCCCTGTCATCCCCTATTATAAAGTTACCTTTTAGATCAGGGTTTGATTTTACATTTAAACCAGTGAGCATCTGTTTATCCCTGTATTTATTTACAATCACTTTCGAGCCCTTTGGTATATCTATATCTCCTAGATATTCTGCCATTATTTTTGGGTTGGATATTTCTGATATATGCCAGCTTTTTGTTGGTTTAGATGCTGGTTGTGACCGTGTTGTTTTCTTTGTTCCAATCTCAATTGCAATACCCAGAAAAACTACGCCTATTACAAACCCTATGATCAACGAAATTACATCCATAATTCATTCCATCCTACACGGTATATTTACTACCATGGATATATATGTTTGGTAAATATAAAAAATGTTATAACAAGATTTATCTTAAGTATCTATATATGTGGGCAGGAAAAATACAACAGGTTCAACATCTTATGGATAAAAACGTAGTTATCGACAAGATAAACGATTTTAAAAAAAAGAAAAAGGCTGTTATTCTTGCACATAACTACCAGATGCCTGAAGTTCAGGACATAGCTGATTTTACAGGCGATTCACTAGATTTGTCTTTAAAGGCTACAAAAACAGATGCAAAAAACATTATTTTCTGTGGCGTTGATTTCATGGCAGAGTCAGCAAAGATTCTAAACCCAGAAAAAAAGGTGATAATCCCTGATAAAGATGCATCCTGTCCTATGGCTGCCATGGTAGATCCTGAAGGTCTAAGTTGCTTGATTAAGGATAACCCTGATGCAGAGGTTGTCGCTTACATTAACACTACAGCTGAGGTGAAAACACTAGCAGATATATGTTGTACCTCTGCTAATGGTGTCAAAATTGTGAAGAGTGTTTCATCTAAAAAAGTTATTTTTGTGCCCGATACAAACCTTGGCTCTTATATCCAGCGTTTCGTTCCAGAGAAACAGATGATACTCTGGCCAGGTATATGCAGAACCCACCATAACATAACCAAGGAAGATATTCTGGCTTTGAAAAAGAAACATCCTAATGCAGAGGTGCTTGTTCACCCTGAATGCGGACTAGCTGTTATTGACATAGCTGACAAGGCGCTTTCTACAAATGGTATGGTTAATCATGTAAAAGAATCAAAAGTAAACGAGTTTATTATTGGCACTGAAAAGGGTATTTGTCATAGGTTAAAAAAAGAGAACCCTGGTAAAGAGTTTTATTCGATTGAATCAGCTGTTTGCCCAAATATGAAAAAGATTAATTTGGAAAAAATATTAAATAGTCTAATAACTTTAGAACCAGAGGTTCAGCTAACATCAGAGCTTATGGAGAAGGCTAGATTGCCCCTTCAGCGTATGATGGATGCTGGACGGGGGGAATAAAAAATGGGAAAAATCTACATGGATTATGCGGCAAGTACACCTGTTGATGATGAGGTTTTAAAAGATATGATCCCCTTTTTTCAAAAAAACTATGGAAATGCATCTAGCATCCATTTTTTTGGTAGAGAAGCAAGTAATGCTATTGAAAATGCCAGAACACAGGTTTCAAACTTGCTAGGTTGTACTCCTGAGGAGATCGTTTTTACTTCTGGTGGTACTGAGTCTGATAATCTTGCGATAAAAGGAGTTGCTTATGTTAACAAGAGTAAACGAGGTGGAAAAGGTTATAACATAATTACTTGCGGTATAGAGCATCCTGCTGTTCTTGAAACCTGTAAACATCTGGAGAAACAGGGTTTTAATGTAAAGTTTATGCCAGTTGACAAATACGGTTTTATAAATCTAACTGAGTTAGAAGAATCCATTTCCAAAGATACTTTTCTTGTTACAATAATGTTTGCAAACAACGAGATAGGAACTATAGAGCCCATGGAAGATATCGGTAAAATAACAAAAAAACATGGTGTTTTGTTGCATACAGATGCTGTTCAAGCAGTAGGTAAAGTTCAGATTGATGTGAATAAATTAAATATTGATCTTTTGTCTCTCTCAGGTCATAAAATTTATGGGCCTAAGGGAGTAGGTGCATTGTACATAAGAAAAGGTGTTAAACTAGAGCCGCTGGCACATGGTGGCGGACATGAGAAGGGTCTTAGAAGCAGCACAATGAATACGCCCGGTATTGTTGGTCTTGGAAAAGCATGCGAGCTTGGCAAAAAACGTTTTGATAAAGATACAGCCCATATGAAAAACCTTAGAGATATCTTGATAAAAAATGTTTTGAAAATTGAAGAGAGTTTTTTAAATGGTCATCCTGAAAAGCGTTTGGTTAACAATGCTCATTTCCGATTCTTTGCTATCGAGGGCGAATCATTGAGCCTAATGCTTGACGACAAAGGGATAGCTGCTGCCACTGGTTCTGCTTGCTCCTCAAAGAAGCTACAAGCATCACATGTACTATTGGGTATAGGTCTTAAACCTGAGGATGCACATGGTTCCATTAGACTATCAGTTGGTAGACTCAGTAAGAAAGAAGAAGTCGAATATGTTTCTGAGGTTTTACCAGAGATTGTTAAAAAACTTAGAAATATGTCTCCACTTTGGAATAGATAAGGTTGTATTGTAAATGACTGACATGTATACCGAGAAGGTATTGGATCATTTTCGCAACCCTCGCAACATGGGTGAGATAAAGAACCCTGATGGTTTCGGTAAAGTGGGTAACCCAACATGTGGGGACGTAATGGCTGTTTACATAAAGGTTAAAGATAACAAAATAATTGATATAAAGTTCAAGACTTTTGGTTGTACGGCAGCAATTGCCACAAGTAGTGTTCTCACAGAGTTGGTAAAAGGTAAAACAATCGATGAGGCATTGAAACTAACCCGTGATGATGT
>JBFYMH010000168.1:0-2694 GCA_041305005.1 Thermoplasmatales archaeon
ACATCATCAATACTAAAAGTGCCAGTATACGGACTCTTTTTCCCTGCGTATAAACCATCGGTAATAGTTTTTTCACCAGGATGCATAGTCCAAGTGACAGGGTATGTTTTTTCAATCTGACTTTCAATTATTTTAGTTTCGGCTGGTTGGTAAAGAATTATTGCTATTGCTGCTACAATTAGTATAACTACTGCCAAGCCAGCTATAATTTTATCATTTCTACTTAGTACCATAAGTTCACCATTTTATTTTATCTATTTATTGATATTTTTATTTTTCTATATTTATAAGTATGTTATCCCCTTTATTAACTTTTTGCTTTAATTGTTACCAATTTATAGATATAATATATAAGATATAGTTTATTAAATTTTTTGTTTTTTATAATTATCTAGTATCATTGAAATAGAGCCTTTACATTTTGAGCATTTACCGTCTTTAAAACCACCAATATCTATAGAATAGCCATGTCGCTCGATACAAAGATTACCACAACTAGGACAATATGTGTTTTCGTAGTCCCCATGAGGAACATTGCCCAAATAAGGATATAAAATACCTGATTCTTTAGCCACATCAAATATTTTTTGGAGGGTTTTCATAGGTGTCATTGGTACATTGATCAATTTGTTATCTGGATGAAAACGGGAAAAATGCACTGGTGTATCAGCACCTAATTTATCTACAATCCAGCTACAGAACTTTTTAATCTCATCCGTAGCGTCGTTATATCCTGGTATAACAAGGTATGTTAGTTCTATGTGTATGCCTAGTTTTTTTGCAAGTTCGCATGTTTGTAACACCGGCTCTAACTTGGCTTTGCATATCTTTTTATAGAAATCTTCTGTGAATGCCTTTACATCTATGTTCATAGCATCCAAGTATTTGGATAGTTCTTTTAGTGGTTCTTCATTAATGTAACCGTTAGTCACGTATACCGTGTATAGTCCGTGTTTTTTTGTTAAAACCATGGAGTCGTAGCTATATTCGTGCCAAATTGTAGGCTCGTTGTAGGTCCATGCTATGCCTCTGCAACTATTTTGTTTCGCTAATAAGACTGCTTCATCTGGCATAACCTCTCTTATGTAGAAATGGTCTGGCGTAGCAGTAGATATAGTATAGTTTTGGCAGTGTTCGCATTTAAAATTACATCCTACAGTACCTAGTGAGAACGCGTTTGTGCCTGGAAAGAAATGGTATAATGGTTTTTTTTCTATGGGATCTGCAGCCATGGATGAACAAGAGCCATAGATCAGTGTGCATAGTTTACCTTCCTCATTTTTGCGGACCGTGCATATGCCGGTTTTACCATCGTTTATTTTACAATTATGCGGGCAGAGATGACATTGAACCTTTTTATCAACAAGTTTCTCCCAAAACTTTGCTTCTCTCTTCATTACAATTTTTAGATACTAGAATAAGATGTTTATATATCTTTTTCTACAAAGAATTAAAAGAAAAATAGATGGTTTAAACATCAGGTTTTTTGTTTTGAGAAAAAAGATATTTTGTGGTAAGGAAGGCTAGTGTTGTACCAATTAAAATACCTGCCATAGCAACGATTTTTTGGTTCAATGTAGCACCCTCAAGGTTTTGGATTGCAAAACCACACATCAAAATTGTTATCGCACCTATTAGGTATTTCACATATTTGTCGTTTCCATGCATTGTTTGATGGTGTACGTCTAGCGGGGTTTTCGCTTGTACTGGAACAAACATTTTACAGGAATCACAGTACCAACCGTCTTTATTGGGAATTAATCTTAGCGGGTAATTACAAATTGAACAGTGAGGGTATGGATAGTACAAAGATTTGGTTTTTCTTTTTCCTATGCGTTTCAGCAGAGTTGATACCATACTCTTTTTTAGTAATGGGGGTGTTATAAGAGCACTTACTATAATTAGTAAAAGTGTCGCTATTTTTACCTGTTCAGCAAGAAGGCCAGTGGGGTCACCAAAGATTCCTTTATCTATCTCAGTGGTTACAATGATTAGTGCTACGCCCATGATTGGCATCATCCCTATACCGACGCTTACAGATTCCTTTCTGGTCAATCCTGAGAGTTTTGCGCCAATAAATCCTCCAAAGAAATTTCCTAAGAGGGCGAAAATTACAAAAAAGGTGATGAAAAATAGAAATCCGGTGAGCTGTTGGGATTGAGTGCTAAAGAGATACAAGAAGTCAAAGCTTGCACCAACATATACGAAAAAGAGTGGTATAAAAAAGGCATATCCAATCGTTTTAATGTAGTCAGCCAATACATTGGCCTGTGGTGTCTTGCGGATGAAAAGACCTGCTATGAACGCACCTATTATTGCTGTTAGTCCCATTTTGTCTGCAAATGCTGCGAAAAAGAAACATATCACCAAACCTGTTGTTATGATTATTATTGGCGCTTTCCTTTTTGCATTATTTTTCGAGGCATGACGAACTATGATAAATCCTAGAATCAATGCTAGAGCGAAAAAGAAAACAACTTGAAAGAGTATTGTAACAGGGTTTCCGTTGCTGAACACTAAAGCAAAAATGATTATCGCTAAGATATCATTGACAACAACAGCTGTATGAATAGCTAAACCTACACGAGTGGTAAACATATCTGCATCAGCCAGAATCCTTATGGCTATTGTGGCAGATGTAGCTAAAAATATTGCACCGAGGGCCATACTCTGTGTAAAATCTAAAAGAAATAT
>JBFYMH010000169.1:0-4875 GCA_041305005.1 Thermoplasmatales archaeon
ACCATCCACGATAAATATTAACATGATAATATCTATCAATAAAGCTATTTAAAGATATCCCGTTAAAACAACAAAATGAAAAAATAACAAAAAAATCGGCATGCAACGTAATCCAATAGACAAAATTTATATTATATGAATAGGATATGAAAATGAATTTTAGAGGGAGGAAAAAGATGAGAAAGATAGTTGTTTTTTTAATATGTATGCTGGCGACACTCAGTATGGTTATACCATCAACGATAGCAAACACAGAACCAATATCAGAAAATTTTTTACAAACAACATTAGAAACAGGCGAATACCAAATAAATGATTTAGAAAACGGGTACAAAGAAATATTAATGGAAGGCTACGGAGTTCAGATAACCCCTGGTGAGCCAAGTGTTCCATCAAAAACTTTTTACATAGGTCTGCCACCAGGCGGAAAAGTAAAATCAATAGAACTTGTAAGAATTGATTCTGAAGAAATACCTGGCATCTATAAAATAACACCAGGTCTATCAATAAACGAAGAAAACATAGAGATCAACACAGACATATACAACTCAAACAACCCTTACCCAACAACCACATTTGAATACCTTGGCATGAGCCAGATGAGAAAATATTCGCTGGCGATGATTCGTTTCTCACCAATAACTTATTATCCAGCTAGTGGCAAACTTGTTCTACACAAAAGTATCAATTTAAAGATAAACTACGAAACCACTGAGCAGATATCTGATGTTTTATTATCAGACACAGCCATGGATGAAGTTGCATCTGAGATGATTGTTAATTATAATTCTATTGAAAAAGAGTATACTCCTTCTCAACCAAATAGACAAACACATGATTATGTAATTATCACAACCAACTCAGTTGTATCATCATTAACCGGTTTCTTAAACTGGAAGACAAGCATAGGCTACAATGTAAACATAGTCACATTAACCTGGATTCTAGCCAACTACCCAGCTACTGACACACAGAAAAGCATCAGAGATTTTTTGATAGCAAACTATGCCTCGTGGGGAATAAAATATGTTTTGATAGTTGGTACCCACGCATCAATACCGATGAGAACATGTTATCCAGACCCTTCGAACCATGCACCAGATGGTATACACGACATACCAACCGATTACTACTACGCTGACCTAACAGGCAACTGGGATAGTGATGGAGACAATTTCTATGGTGAAAGAGGACAGGACAGTGTTGATTTCGTACCGGAAGTATGGGTTGGACGTATACCAACTGACGGCCCGGGTGCGGTATCAAGTATAACCTTGAAGATACAAAACTTTGAACAAACGGCTTACACAGGTTGGAAGAAAAACGCTATGTTACTAGGTGCTGTATACACTTATCCAAATGAAGACAATGGTGGTAACCCTAGATGGGATGGGGCAGATGTGATGGAGCAATGCAAGAATAACTTACTAAGCGGTTTTTCAATTACAACCATGTACGAAAAACAAGGTTTAAGTCAGTGTCCTTATGCTTGTACTATGGGTTTAAGTAACGCAAATGTCACATCGCAATGGGGCAGCACGACAGGCTGGGGTATAATAAATTGGGCGGCACATGGCCTACCAACATCAGCGAACCAAAAAGTATGGAACACAGATGATGGAGATACAATACCTGAAAATCCTGGTGAATTCATCTGGCCTATCATGATACAATACTCGGACAACGGATTGTTAAACAACGGTAAACCACCCATTGTTTTTGCAGCAAGCTGCTTTATTTCCCATCCTGAGACAGTAAATAATCTAGGGATTTCGCTTCTAGTTAGCGGAGCATCAGCTTTCATAGGAGCCACAAGGACATCATGGGGTAGCATGGGTTGGACACAACCATCACACGGCGGACATGGAACAGTCTGCTACGACTTCACAGACAGGATAGCAAACAAAAACGAAGACTGCGGGCACGCCTTGTACAATGCGAAACAATACGTTTACAACAACATCCCGTGGAACCTATGGCAGGACAACGCAAACATGTACAACTTCAACCTATATGGCGACCCATCGATGGGTATGAACCTACGCCCATACACACCATCTCAACCAGCAGGCCCAACAACCGGGATTGCTGGTATACAATACACTTATTCTGATGCGGGGTTCGACCCAACTGGCGATAAAATAAAATATGGTTGGGACTGGAACGGTGACGGAACAGTAGACCAATGGGACAACAACAACGGTAACTACTATACTTCTGGGCAGCCGTGTACAATACCACACACGTTCAACACACCAGGGACATACAACGTAAAGGTAAAAATCGAAGACATATACGGTGCGCAAAGTAGTTTTTCAGTTCCACTGGTTGTGTTAATAACACAAAACCAGCCACCAACAAAACCAACTAAACCATCAGGACCAACAAGTGGTAAACCAGGAACATCATACACATACACGACAAGCTCAAACGACCCGGAAGCATATACTTTAGCTTATGGCTGGGACTGGAATGGAGATGGAACAGTAGATCAATGGGATGATAACAGCGGAAGCTACTACCCAACAGGACAAACAATAAGCACATCACACTCATGGACTACAAAAGGAACATACAACATAAAAGTAAAAGCAAAAGACATACAAGGAAACGAAGGACCATGGTCAGACCCACTGGCAGTAAAAATACCGAGAACAAGACTATCATTCATATATCGACTACTAGAACGATTCCCGAACATGTTCCCGATACTAAGACACCTAATGGGGCTATAAACTAACAAACTTAATCTCTCTCTTTTTTCTTTTTTTAATATATTTGTTTGGTTTCATTGCGCAATGAATGGATTTTCAACAATCTGTTTGTAACTCCCCAAGAGAATAACAAACCAAAAAGATTAAAGATATTTTAATCTTAAAAGAACAAATTCCAAAAGATATTGAAAAAATTCTTCTAAAAAAAGTAATCACAACTT
The DNA here is from genome assembly GCA_041305005.1 of Thermoplasmatales archaeon. GTDB lineage: Archaea > Thermoplasmatota > E2 > DHVEG-1 > DHVEG-1 > JARYMC01. The sequence continues at coordinate 2,936 of JBFYMH010000169.1, forward strand.
TAAAAAATATAAAAGAGGATTATTACCCATTTAAAAAATCATAAAAAGTTCTTAGAAAATGGAAAAATATAATAAATATACGTAAGAGAAGAAGATGACGAAGAACTGCCCGAAATGCGGATATGAAAATCCTGATTATGCATTTTGGTGTTTAAACTGTAATAATAAATTAATAACAAATCCGTCAACAACAGAGAGCATAGATACCTCTGAAGATTATGAATCGCAAATAGAAAAACTGGAACAAAAAATAAAATTGCCATATACAACTAGTCAATCACAAATCGGATTAGCATTCACCGCATTAAAAATCCCTATAACAACAATAATTATTGTAGCAATCATAGCATCTTCATTTTATATTTTCATCAACTTTAACGATACAACCACAGATTTTGATTGGGATAGGTTCGGTGGACCACTAGATAATTTTGATTGGGATAAATACGGTGGATGTCCATGGGACGAAAACAGTATACCGTACCTAGACAATAATTTCCCTTGGGCTGAAAACCAGAATTCAGATGACACATCTAAGTTTTCAGGTGGCTCTCACGAATTTACAGACGTAGGAAAATTTGACGTAGATTATTGGTTTAACGGAGACACAATTGAAACAAATACCGGCTGGACTTTTTCAATATCAAAAGTTAAGGATTGCACTTTCCAGGGAATTGTTCTTGATTATTATGTTTACAATAAAGATGGCTCGGTTTATAATCCAACTGAGACATTCTCACCCGTAGATATCTTTTTTGGTTACGATGACATAGTTGAAAATCCGGGAAAATATCCATATAAAATTTTAAACCATTTGTATAGGGTTATCTTTTTCCAATGCACAGGCGAAGCCTATGCACAGAATTACTTTTATTTACATTGCTCAAATACCCACATTATTCCTCACAACAAAGAAGTCTTAAATAAACTGCTAACAATAAACGTAGGAGGTGTTATTTCTTTAAGCGGATCTTACGTGGACGTATACGGCAGCCATTATCAAAATAACACAAGATGCAGTTGGACCACGGACACAGAAATTGGAAATTGGCATTGTGAGATTATTCTAGTTGATACAATTGATATTCAGTAATAGTTCATTTATCCAAACAATTAAAACCAATAATTTGATTTTGTTCGGCTTTTTCCGAACAATTTCCGACCTTTTATATATTCTCTACGATAAAACATAGTTTTTGTGATCGATATGAAATATTGTCATGAATGCGGAACAAACTTAGAAGAAAAAGAAGAACAGGCCCCTATATCAAAAGAAGGAATGAACCATAAAAAAAGTAATCTGCTGAAAGCTGCAGGCACTCTTGCACTTATTGCTGCTGTGCTCTGCATATTTATTGGAATAGCAGGTATTTTTTTATCTCAGGAGTATACATGTGTCGGCAGCTATACATATAACTGCTATCCTCCCTACCCCACCTATGATACCTATGCTTATCGGCTATGTCCTGAAAAATTAATAACAGGAATATTTGGTTTATTTGGGCTAATATTTGGGATTATAAGCGGCGTATCAATATATGGAAGGAAAATGTTTAGCCTCGCGCTAGTTGGTCTAGGAGTTCTCTTTGTTGCAGCAGCCTCGTCAGCATTATTGGGTCTTTTTGCGTTTATAGTGCTCGGTCTCCCAATTTTGATCATTGGAACTATAAGTACCGTTTTCACATGCATCTCTAGAAAGGAATTTTTCTCCTAATCTTTTTTTCTTTTTTTATTTTTTAAAAAACTCAAAAAAATTTATATACCAAAAACAACATTTATTCACTTGAAAAACTTAACAAATTTGTTAAATTTATGATGTGACCATAAAGTTATCTATTTTTGTTTATTAAAGTGCCCTTACAAACATGATATTATTGTATGTATGGCCACAAAGAAATACAAACATCAGCATTTTTATTTAATTTTGTGCCCATATACTC
>JBFYMH010000170.1:0-2890 GCA_041305005.1 Thermoplasmatales archaeon
GAGCTATGACTGAGTTTCTCCCAAAAGAGGAATTGGAAGATATCATTGCTTACCCAAATAATGACGACTCGAACACTCCGCATATACGTGTTGTACCATCTGGTAAGGCTACTGAGATCATCAGGGCTCAGAGAACAGAGGCAAAAAAGAAGGCTGAGCAGCAAAGTAGTATGATCTTATCTTTTGCTGTTTTGATTGGTATTATATCAGTTATTGTTGCCGTTTACACAAACCGATGGGAAATTGTTATTTTTGGTTTCCTCGCTGGTGTCATGATTTTTCTTTTCATGGCTCGAGGTGGTTTTAACCAGAGGCGGGAGCTTCAGCAGGTTCCAAAGATACTTGTCGCTCATGAGAAACAGGAGACACCACCTTTTATTGATGCTACAGCAGCACATTCAGGTGCTTTACTTGGTGATGTTAGGCATGATCCTTTCCAGTCGGCTGGTCTTGAGACACCTCCTCATCAGCTAGTTGAAGCTGGTGCTATACATAGGGCACATAAGGGCGTACTTTATATTGATGAGATTAACACTCTAAGTCTTCCATCTCAGCAACACCTACTTACTGCCATACAGGAGAAAAAGTTTCAGATAACCGGTCAGTCTGAGCGGAGTTTTGGTGCAATGGTTAAAACAGAGCCCGTGTCATGTGATTTCATCTTGGTTTCTGCTGGTAACCTTGATGCTCTCAGAGGTATGCATCCTGCTCTGCGTTCTAGGATACGTGGTTATGGTTATGAGATTTATCTTAACAGCAGTATGGATGATACTGATGAGAACAGGACTAAACTTGTTCGTTTTGTTGCTCAGGAAGTAAAAAAAGATGCAAAGATACCGCATTTCAACAAGGAGGCTGTTGCTGAAATCATACGTGAGGATCAGAGACGCGCTGGTTCAAAAGGTAAGCTTTCACTTAGACTAAGAGAACTTGGTGGTCTTATTAGAGCAGCTGGTGATTTAGCATTTGATAAAGGTGACAAGATAGTTACACAAGAACATGTTCTAAATGCAAAAATAATAGCAAAATCACTTGAGCAGCAGGTTGTTGACAGGGCTATAGAACAGCGTAAAGAATACCGTTCGTTTAAAACAACAGGTGAAGAGATAGGTTGTGTAAATGGGTTGGCTGTTCATTCTGCTGATCCAAGCATGAGTGAGTTCTCAGGGCTTGTTCTACCAATTGTTGCTGAGGTTACGCCAGCTGGTTCGCAATCTGAGGGCAGGGTTATAGCAACAGGAAAACTAGGAGATATAGCAAAAGAATCGGTTCTTAACATATCTGCTATAATAAAAAAATATATGGGCAAGGACATATCAAGAAATGATATACATATACAGTTCATCGGCACATATGAAGGTGTTGAAGGAGATTCAGCAAGCCTATCTGTTATAACAGCTGTTATATCAGCAATGGAAGGAGTACCAGTCCGTCAGGATGTTGCTATGACAGGTTCACTTAGCATACGCGGTACTGTGTTACCAATCGGTGGTGTTACAGCAAAGGTAGAGGCAGCAGCAGAAGCAGGTATCAAAAAAGTTATTGTACCAAAGGCTAACCTTAACGATGTACTCATCGAGGATAAATATAAGGATAAAATAGAGATTGTACCAGTTGAGACATTGACAGAGGTTATAGAAAACGCTCTGGTAGGTCCTGGAAAAGAGGAGTTGCTTAAAAAACTCAGAGAAATGAAACCATTAAGGGTTACAGCAAAAATAGAGTTGGATTCTGAGAAAAAAATAACCGCAAAAACCGAAGGCACAAACCAGTAAAAAACTACGATAAACTTTTTTTTTATATTCTTGGTTCAATTAGATTTTTCCATAGAATGAGATTGGTAACCAAAAACCATATGGCCGGTAAGAAAATCAAAACGATTACAACATATAAACCAAGAATTTTAATTAGTATTATCGGTACAACTACGTAAGTAGCATAGCCATGCAGAAATATTAGTCTCTTTAATTTTGATCTATCAAAATTTTTCATAGTAAAAATTTTGTAAAAGATAAAAAATAACAAAAAAATCAGAAACAAAATCGATATTTGTACTATAATCTGGTCTGAAAACCATATGTTCACATCTGGTTGTAGACTAGTTAAAACAAGAAGTATCGCATATAACACAAGTATTATACATGCAAAAGCTGCAAATTTTTTTGTTATATGTAATTTATCATCTTCTACTTTAACGTCCATAATTGTTGCAAGTGTCCTTGCGCCCCCTAAATAGTCGTGGTCTACATCTTTCAAACCACCGCTTACAGCATTTGAGAAGGCTATGTTTAAAAACGACAAACCACACAGCAGGTATACTATGTTTGTGAAATTAGTTGAAACAGTGCTTGCACCAAATAAGCAATAAAAAATAAATGAGCCCGCTAGGATGAAATCCGAACCAGTTATTCTTTTACCATAAATATCATATATTCCACTGAGTAAAAACGAAATCAAAAGAAACAAAATTGTGAGTGGTTTTGGGAAAAATACGATTGTGAGACAAAAGGCTATGACGAGTGCTGTAATTGCTAGAATCAGCGCTTTTCTACTGGTTATTGACCCGCTAACAAGTGGTTTTTCTTTTAGATACCCTGCTTTTTTGTCAACCTCTAAATCTCCGTATTCATTTAACACAAAACCATAGATATGACTTAAAATTCCTATTATGAAAATTATTAAAAGTAGAAACAAATCTTTTTGGTCCATTAGACTAGCAGCTATTAGTAATGGTGTAGCTGTCGCAGCAGCAGTATGAAACCTCATCAGACGGAAGTAATCAATTATTTTGTTGCTTGCAGCCATCTTATGTTTCCTTTCTTTTTTTAATTTAGATGTAGTGTTCTATTTATTTAAAACTTTACTAAGTTTTTCCAGAATTTCAGAAAAT